>JAOZQN010000912.1 GCA_029932195.1 Bacteroidales bacterium
TAAAGACACTGCATATATTGCGTTATCATTAGAAATGAACTTACCAATTGTAACAAGGGATAAAAAACTTTAAAAAGGGTTAAAAGACAAGGGTTTTGAGAATATTATTTCTCTTGATGAGTTATTACAAACGACTAAATTATAAATGCAAAAGGGCTGTCCAACGTTAAACGGGTAGCATGCAAAAGTAAACTAAAAACTCCATACTTATTTAAAATGAAACAATATTTTTTTATAATATTTATATTATTTTTTACCTTTTGCGGAAATTCTTCTGCACAAGAAACAAAGATTAAAATTAAGATAAAAGGGGCTGAAAATCAAAAACTTACTTTTGCTTTTTACTATCAAGACGATATTAGTGTAGTAAAAGAATTTTCTTTGGATAAAAAAGGAAAAGCAGTTTTGGAATTTGAGGAAAAATTATTAGAAGGAATTTATTTGATAATTATTCCAGACGTAACTTATTTTGATGTTTTAGTTAGTGATAATCAGCAGTTTGAGTTAAATACTGATATTGATAATCCAATATTAAACATGAAATTTAAAAACTCTCCTGAAAACAAAGTTTTTTACGATTATCAAAGTGCAATTTCTGATTTGATGCAAACTAAAATGAAATTAGAAGAAGAGTTATCAAATACTTCTGATGAGCTAAAAATAAAAGAATTAGAACAACAAAAAACAGAATTAAACGAAGAAATTACAAAGTTTTGGAAAGATGAGATAACAAAAAATGAAGCTCCTTTTTTCACAACTTTGCTCAAGGCAATGCACGTTTTTGAAGTTCCATACAGCGAGTATTACGATTATGTAGATTTTTCGGAGGCGAGCCTTGTTAGAACTCCATTTTTTCATAATATTTTGGGCTATCATCTTGCTACACATATAGAAAAGTCGCCAGAGGAAATTATTAAACAAAACGATTATTTAATTTCGCTCACCAAACAGGATTCCGTAATGTATCAATATGTAACTTATTATTTTTTAAATCGTTATAAAGATATTTGCAAATTTGGGATAAATGAAGTTTTTGTAGATATAGCTGATAAATATTTTTTGAACGGAAACGCAAGTTGGATTCAGCCCGAAGGAATTGATGTAATTTCCAGAACAGCAGATGATTATAGATATTCTATGCTTGACAACAAGGCATATAATTTTAAGGCACTCACCACAACAGGCGACTCACTTGCTTTATATGATATTGATGCGGAATATAAAATCCTGTTTTTCTGGTCTATAGGTTGCGGACACTGCGAAGAGGCGGCAGACAGTTTGCGAAATAATTACACTGTTTTACAAGAAAAAGGCTACGAAGTTTTTGCTATAAATACAGACAGCCAAACAATTCAACGTTGGGAAAAATACGTAAAAGGTCGCAACTATATATGGGCTAACGGAATAGATATTGTAGGAAATTATTATATCCGAGAAAATTACTACGTTTGCTCCTCACCACTCGCCTAAGGTGTTAATAATTTGGTGTTTTGCTAAAAAAAGTTCCCCCAGTTTTTGT
>JAOZQN010000377.1 GCA_029932195.1 Bacteroidales bacterium
TAGAGATGCACTCAGAGAATTCAAAAGAACACAAAGAAACTTAATTCCAGGAACAAATGGTGGGGCACATATTGGCTTGATAATGGTATCACTAACATCAAAAAAAAAAATAAATATAAAAACACATAAAATAAATGATAGAATATCATTTTTTTCTATAAAAGTGGAAATAGACAAGACTAAAAAATAAAATAAAATTATAAATGGTATAAAAATTGTATTTTAATAATAAAAATAATACATTTGCATTATCAAAATAAAAAACTTATCCTATATAAAATGGTAGAATTAGAAGATATTATAATTGAAGGCTCACATAAGAATTTTTTCACACCATCGGTAAATTTCAATGCTACAACTGGTATTTGTGAACTATCTGGTGAATCATTTTTGGAAGATACCGTAGAATTTTACGATAACCTAATAGAATGGCTAGAAACTTATACAGAGAAAATTAAAAAGCCAATAGCATTTATAATAAAGCTAACTTATTTTAACACAAGCACTTCACGTTGTTTGCTTGATGTTCTCAATGTTATAAAAGACTATGAAGAAGACGATGGAGATGTTGTGGTAAATTGGCATTACGACGAAAATGATACAGACATGGAAGAAGATATTGAAGATTATGTAATAGATACTGGTCTGAAAATAAATCTTATAGCACTGTAGATTGTGTTGAGTTTTTATTGACTGGTAACAATTTAATAAAATTAATCATAAATTCTAAATCTAAAATCATAAAATTTTATTTCTTATGAAAGATTTAATATTAGAAAGTAAAAATGGAACATACATAACCCCTGCTATTCGCTTTATGGTAGAGACAGGTGTTTGTGAAATTTCGGGTGAATCGTTTTTAGAAGAAACGGCTAAATTTTATACTCCAATAGTAGAATGGTTGAAAAATTATACTATTTCAGAAAATAGTACACTTATATTCTCAATAAAACTAACATATTTTAATACTAGCACGTCTAAATGGATATTAAATATTCTTAATATATTGAGAGAATACGAGCAAGATGGAAATAATCTTATTGTTAATTGGTATTACGACGAAGACGATATTGATATGCAAGATGATATTGAAGATTATGAACTAGATGCTGGTTTAAAAATAAATAAGATTAAATTTTAATAATGAGAACAATACTTGTTAGCTTATTACTGATTGTTATAGCTTTTAACGTTCAGGCACAGGTAGTTAATATAGAAAAAAAGCGAAAGAATAAGAAAGAAGGATTACAAGGAAAAATAGGACTTTCGCTAAATATAACTGAAAACACAAAACAAATAATTGAAGGAAATAATACTATAAACCTTCAATACTCCCAAAAAGCACACACCTTTCTTTTGTTTAACGATTACACTCTGATGAAAGTCAAAAAAACAGGGGTAAACGAAGATCTGATAAACAAAAATTTTCAACATATTAGATATAATTATACCCTAAAAGACAGCAGTTTTGCTACTTTAGAATTGTTTGCTCAGAGACAACAAAATAAGATAAAATATCTTAATTTTAGAGGATTGGCTGGAGCTGGTTTTCGCTTCCGAATATTGGAAAATAATATAATAAGTCTCCACTTTGCTCCCCTGTTAATGTACGAACAAGAAATTTTAAGCGACAGTTTGCAAACAAAAACTAAAAATTTAAAGGGAGATATATATACTTCTATTAGTTTGAAAATAACAGATAATTTCTATGTTTCTCATGTAACATATTTTCAGCCAGCATTATACGATTTAGGGAATTATGCCGATTTTGAATATTTTTCAGATTTTCGCCTATCATCAGAAACAGTACTTACATTTAGTATAATAAAGAATAGATTAGAATTTAATATAAAATATCAAATGTCTTACGACTCAAGACCTCCAATAGAATTAATAGAAAAACCATTATTTTATACACTTAAAAATCAACTCACATTTAAGTTTTGAAAAACTACTTGTTGTGAAAAATTAGGCTATTAGTAGGTTAAAGTTTTAATGTATGAAACAAAGATTAATTTACTTAAAATAAACACATTAAAAAACAATTAATCATTATCAATTATTACTTTAACAATTTCTTAATAAAAAAACAAACAAATAAACTAGAATAAATTATTAAAAAAGAAATATATTTAATAGTTTTGCAAAGAATAAATTAAATGAAATTTATATATACTAATTTTAAATTAATTAAGACAGATGCACGGAATCAACAAAGTACAATTAATAGGAAACGTAGGGAGAGATCCAAAAACAAAATATTTAGACAGTGGAATTCCAGTAACAACATTTTCACTTGCAACAAGTGAAACACACATTAAAAAAGATGGAGATAGAGTAACATCAACAGAATGGCACAATATAGTGCTTTGGAGAGGACTTTCAGAATTAGCCGAAAAATATGTATCAAAAGGAGACCCACTATTTATAGAAGGTAAACTTCACACAAGAACATGGGAAGACAAAGATGGAAATATTAAAAGAACAACCGAAATAGTTGCAAATAACCTTATTATGCTTTCACCAAGAAATAAAAGAGAGACCGACACTGACTTTGATGACGATATTGAATTAGATGAAATAGTAAACGACCTTGAAAAACAAATAGATAAAGAAGAGTTATCATTTTAAAAATAGTTAAAAAAGTAATGAATAATGAATAATGAACAATGAATAATTTTGTATAATCCTGTATTTCATTCAGGCGTAAGCAAAAAAAATTCATTGTTCATTATTCATTGTTCATTATTCATTATTCATTACTCAACCTACTACTTTGGAATATTTTTCCGCAAGCCTACCGCTAATTATCAATATCTCACTAAATCCAATCTCTATTGAGATAATTTTAGAACTAATATCATTGTTATTGCTTCTTGTTATTTCTGCATTAATTTCGGGTTCAGAAGTTGCTTTTTTTTCTTTCACACCTTCAAATATCAATAATCTAAAAGAAAATGAATCTAAAATTAATAACTTAATATTAAGGTTATTAAATGAACCAGAAAGATTACTTGCAACAATACTTATTACAAATAATTTTGTAAATATTGGAATAATATTACTATCCACATTTATTACTGGTGAGTTAATTGATTTTGGCGAAGTAGAGTGGCTAAAATTTGTATTTGAAGTAGTATTTGTAACTTTTTTAATCCTTCTTTTTGGTGAAATAATTCCTAAGGTATATGCTAATCAAGACCGTAAAGGATTTGCAAAATTAATGGTGTTTCCATTATTCTATTCCGAAAAAATATTTTATCCGCTTAGCACAATTCTAATAAAATCTACATCTGTTGTAAATAAAAAATTCACAAAAAAAACAAAACTTTCCATAGAAGATATATCCACAGCAATAGATATTACAGGAAAAAGCGTAGCCAACGAAAAAACAATTTTAAAAGGAGCAGTAGAGTTTGGCAAAACTGATGTTAAAGAAATTATGGCTCCAAGATTAGATGTTGTTGCAGTTTCTGTTTCCGATAAGTTTACAAAAATAAAACAAGTAATAATAGATTCTGGCTATTCGAGAATACCTATTTACGAAGAATCTCTGGATAATATAAAAGGAGTTCTTTTTACCAAAGACCTAATAGAGCATATAGATAAAAATGCTGATTTTGAGTGGGTTAAATTGGCAAGAAAGCCGTTTTTTGTTCCAGAGTCAAAAAAAATAGATAATCTTTTACAAGAGTTTCGTGAAAATAGAACGCATCTCGCAATAGTATCCGACGAATATGGAGGAATAAGTGGAGTAGTTACATTAGAAGATATTTTAGAAGAAATTGTTGGCGAAATACAAGACGAGTCCGACGAACCAGAAAATAATTATATTGTTATAGATAAAAACAATTTTATTTTTGATGGAAAATTTCCATTAAAGGAAATAACAAAGGTGCTTAATAAAGATAAGTATTTTTTTGAGAATGATAAAGGAGAAGCAGAAACAATAGCGGGATTTATTTTGGAAAAACTGGGAGATTTTCCTTCCAATAATGAGGTTATTGATTATAAAAATATAATTTTAAAAATAGAATCTCTAAATATACGACGAATAATAAGAGTGAAAATAACAGTTAAATGAATTAGTAATTTGTTAGAATAAAAATTGCTAACTGTTTACTGATAACTGAAAATTACTCTTCTTCTATTTTAAATTCAGTTATTACTGTTTTTCCATTAAACTCCTGCATCAAGAGATAAATCCTGAAAATTCCACCAGAGTAACTTTTTAGTCTTCCTATAATAAAGCTCGATGTTAATTGTTCTCCTTCGTGAATAATTTGAAAACCACTTGGTTTGTTCTCTTCAAAAAAATCTCTAATAATAATTTCGGATTGTTTTTTTGTATATACACCACTATTCTCAAGTATAACAAGGTTTATACTTGAATTAAAATAACTTGCGAGTTTTTTAGAGTTTCCTGTTTTTATAGCTTCTATTACTCCATCGGGCACGTGGACTTTGTTGTTACTAAAAGAAGTTCCTATAAAAAATATAATTAGTACAAGAAAAACTTTTTTATAATTTTTCATAATTTCCATTTTTGTTTATAAGCATCAAAAATTGAACCAAAAACTAAAAAGAGTTTTTTTTATTAAGCCTTTTAAAAATATTGAATCTTAACCCAATTTATAAGCATTGATTATCTGCAACTTAATTTTTTCAATAAAAATAATTGTAAAAAAATGCTTGTTTTTTTTGGTATAAGAAAAAAACTTTTTAATTTTGCAATCGCAATTAAGAAATTGACTCATGGTGTAATGGTAACACATCTGGTTTTGGTCCAGGCGTTCAAGGTTCGAGTCCTTGTGAGTCAGCAAATTAAAAACAATTAAACACACTAAACCGTGTAAAGACAAGCTCTTTACACGGTTTTTTTTATTTCAATACACTATAACAGATGTTTCTTTTGATATTAAATAATTTTCCTTTATATTTGACAAATAATAATAAAATTTTTTAGAGTGGACTTATTTGTTCCCTAATAAATATTATAAAAAATAGAAGTTACACAAAATAAGCAAATTAATAACAGAATTACCAACCCTAAAAAGAACGTTAAGCCCATGGACTTAACTAGACGTTGTAGCCAATTATCCCAAAAGCCATTGAACTAAAATAAACTGTAAATATGCAATTAGGTTTGTTTGATTAATATTTATGTAATTATAAATTTATCAATAATTAGAATAATAATTTTAAGTATGAAATATTGGATTAATGAATTACCTGGTAATGATAAATTAGTTATTTGGGATGGTGATAATTTATATAAAGCTAATCCCAAAGAACATAAATTAAGAGAGATTAAATACTCATTGGAAAAAAATGAGATACCAGATGGCTTATTTCCTATTTTCAAGTCGCAAATAAAATTGATTGAGATGGATGAAAGCAAGAAATATATTTGCGTTTATTTTGGTGTTGATTCCTATGAGCATATTCGAGTAACAAACGCTGAAATAAAAGAAGAAATATTTGAAGAATTAGCTAAAACCGAGAATATCTCTAAAAATGTTAAAAAATTAACACTTTCTGAAAAAACTAAAATTCAAAGAAGGGCATTCGTTGTATTAACTATTTTTTTTCTTATCGGATTTCTTTTTTCGATTATGATTGAGACAGGAGGATTACCAGATGGAAGTTACCCGGCAATTCTTCTTTTTTTGGGAGGTTTTGGTATGTTAAATATAATCTTGTTCTATTTGTTAGTAGTTGTAATAATTGGAATTAAGTATTACTTGGTTAGTAAAACTAAAAGAATAATAAATACTATAAAATTTAATTAATTGGCTACAACACGCTATATATTCTATATTTTTTACCACAGGCGTAACACAAAAAATACATAATATATA
Organism: Bacteroidales bacterium; assembly: GCA_029932195.1. Classification (GTDB taxonomy): domain Bacteria; phylum Bacteroidota; class Bacteroidia; order Bacteroidales; family JAOZQN01; genus JAOZQN01. The sequence continues at coordinate 5,862 of JAOZQN010000377.1, forward strand.
GCAATACGTTAAACATATCAGTATTATTGTAGGGCATATGGCTTGTGAAATTTAACAAAGCTCACAAAAGTAAATAGTATTTTTCTAGAAATAAATAAAAACACGGACTTATATTTTATTTGTATTATTTTTTTATTAAATTACATGTCAGGTTATTACAAAGTATCCGTCCCGCCACTAGCATGTTGCAAATAAAAAAAAAAGATTAAAGTTTTGAATTTTATTTTATTTTGTATCCAGGAAGAAGTTCGTGAAGTTTGTTTGCTTTATGGTCTGAGATTTT
>JAOZQN010000378.1 GCA_029932195.1 Bacteroidales bacterium
GAGTTTACTCCTGTAAATGAGTATTTTAATAATTTTGTATAACGCAGAGTTTTGGTTTTATAGGAGTGCCCCACAAAGATTTTGAATTGCCTATTCATGTTTTTGAAGGCGAAATAAAAGCAGATTTCACATTGGAAAAAACTTACGAATGGGGTGCTGAATCAGTTGAGATTATTGAAGCAGAAGCTTATATATTAGTTGTTTATTATAATGGTAAAAGAGAAAAAATTAAATTAATAATACCTCACACAGACCAAGAATTAACTCTTGATAAGATATAAATTCTAATACCTTTTTTCTAGATAAAAAATATTATTAGCATGAATAGATTGATTCATGGTTGTATGATGTTTCAATTTCTGGTAAAGCAATTGTTTTTATTGGGATTTGGAAAACATCAAGTTAAAATAATATTACAAAAAAAAGCTCCTAAAAAAAGAAACAACAGGGGACTCACAAATATAAAATTAGTTTGGAACGGAAGGTGTGAAATGAAATTTATTTTAACAGAAAAAGATTAGTTATAATTTGTAATTTTCAATAAAAGCGAGTAACTTTGCAACCCGCACGACTCACAATGATTCGGGTGTTAGGCACAATTAGTAGAGCAATACTATGTATTAAAGCCTGATTGATTGAATATCAAGAATTAAAGAAGAACATGATGCAAAAAAAAGACAAAATTAACACTAGGGGCGCTGCAAATACGGGCGAAAAGCCAACAGTAGTTGTAGCTATCGAACAAAATTTTCCAAAAGAAGAAAGAATAATTCAAGATGCTATTGCTCCACAAATCATTTCTGGTTCGGGGCGATTTTGGGTATATCTCACGAAGATAAATGCCATTAGAAATTGGATGGTGAATGCCTCGGAGAAATCAATTCAGGGTGTTTGGAGTTGTTTTCTAGTTCGTAAACGCTACATTGACGAACGGCTGATTGATGAAGTAGCTCAGAACAGAATTAATGCAGTAGTAAACCTAGGTGCAGGTTTTGATACACGTCTTTACCGCCTTTCTGAGGTTCAACATATCCCTTCATGGGAAGTTGACCAAGCAGTAAATATAAATACAAAACGAGAAAGACTCCAAAAAGTCTTCAAAGAAGTCCCAAACCATGTCAAACTGGTTCCCATAAATTTTCTCGAGCAAGAAATTGGTGAGGCACTTGAAGAACAGGGATATTTAGGGGAGGCCAAAACATTCTTTATCTGGGAAGCCGTTTCCCAATATTTAGACGAGACTGCCGTTAATAAGACTTTTGATTTTTTTGCTAAAGCACCTACTGGAAGTAAATTAGCCTTCACTTATGTCCCAAAAAATTTTATTACAGGCGAAAATTTCTATGGGGCAGAAAAGTTTTATAAACAAGTTGTCAAACGAAAATTGTGGCATTTTGGATTTAATCCTAATGAATTAGCAGCATACCTTAGCAATTATGGATGGCAATTAATTGAAGATCTGAGTTATGCTGAGTTAAATAATCGCTATGTGAAACCAACAGGGCGAAAATTAGGAGCAATGGAAATTGAACGAATGGTATATGCTGAAAAATTATAAATAAAACTGTGCCTAACAATGTATAAAAATAATAGCCGAAATAGTAGTAAATTCAGGGGGTATAGACCGCTTCAACCTTTCTGTAACTTGACAGGGAAGTGTCACGCAGTCGGCTACATATTCTTATACTAACCGATTGTGAAACACATCACATCATTGTAGAGCATACGGGTTGCAAAATTTATACAAATCCAATAATAGTCAATCTACAATCTCACACCAATTACCACAATATCATCTATTTGTTCAAATTCAGATTTATTGTGTCGCAGGTCTGGATACGATTGCCATTTTATTATTCTTTCGTTTAATATTTCTTTTTGCTCTTCCATTTCTTTATCAGAAATACTAATAAGAAGTTTTCTAAATCGTTTGGACATAAATTTTTTGCCTTTTTTACCTCCAAACTGGTCGGGGTAACCATCTGAGAACATGTATATTGCATCACCTTTTTTAAATTGTATTTCGGCAAAAGAGAAGGGATCCATAATGTCGTAAATTGCAATAGGCATTTTATCTGCTTTATACACCGTAGCTTCCTGATTACTAATGTGATAAAGTGGACTGTTTCCTCCCGAAAAATATACCGTATTAGTATCATAATCAATAACCGAAAGAGCTATATCCATTCCGTCTTTTGCATTAAATTTATCCACCGATTGATGAAGTGCATCTATTACATTAGCTCTCAGTCTGTCAAGTATTTCGTTAGATTTTATAATTTCTTTTTCGCTAACAATTTTGTTCAAGAAGCTAATTCCGAGCATACTCATAAAAGCTCCTGGAACACCATGTCCCGTGCAATCGGCGGCAAGTATAACAATTTTGTTACCCTTTTTTTCTGCCCAGTAAAAATCTCCCGAAACAATATCACGGGGTTTAAATAAAATAAAATGTTCTGGTAGCAATTCTTTCAAGAAAGCTTCTTCTGGTAAAGCTGCTGATTGTATGCGTTTTGCATAAATAATACTATCTTCAATATCTTTCTTTTGGATTGCAATTTCGTCTCTTTGATTTATCACAAAATCTCTTTGTTCTTCAATTTCATCACGTTGTGCAATAATTTCTTCTTTTTGCTGTTGCAATGCTCCTTTTTGATTTCTCAGAACATCATTTTTTTCTCTAATTTCTTTTGTTTGCCAAGCTACTTCGTCTTCTAATTTTTGTTTCTGCTTATGTAATTGTCTTAATTTGAGCCATATAACAAGCAGTGTTAAAATAATTGCAGATAAAACAGCAGATATTTTGAACCATAAAGTTTGCCAAAAAGCTGGTTTTATTATTATTATTACCTCAGTTCCTTCGTTGTTCCAAATTTGGTCGTTATTAGAACCTTTTACTTTAAATACGTATTTTTTAGGACGCAAATTTGTATATTTTGCCGTTCGTTGAAATTTACAATTTACCCAGTCATCGTCGTAGCCTTCAAGCATATATGCGTATTGATTTTTTGCTGGAAAAATATAATCTATTGCAACAAAATTAAAAGATAAATCTGTTTGATGATAGTCTAAATAAATTATTTTTTTCTCCGAAATAACAGTGTCTAAATTTATTTCTTGGTTAGAAATTTGAAAACCAGTAATTATTATTGAAGGAATATTAGGATTGTCTTTTATTTTTTCGGGATAAAAGGCATTAAAACCATTTATGCCTCCTATAAGAAATTCACCCTCAGCTGTTTTAAGAAACGAACCTACAAGAAATTCGTAGCTTTGAAGCCCGTCTCTTAGGTCGTAGTTTCTGTTAGTCTCTTTTGCTGGATTAAATTTTGAAATACCTCTATTTGTTGTTACCCAAATATTTCCATCGCTATCTTCTAATATTCCCATTATCACATTGTTAGGAAAATCATGGGTGTTTGTTGAATAGTGAATAAATTTTTCTTCTTCTGGTATAAATTTATTTAACCCACCCTTTGTTCCAATCCATATTTGACCTTTGCTGTCTTCAATTATTGAGTATATTCTATTGTTACTTAATGAGTTGAAGTCTTCTAAATCATTTTTATATATTGTAAATTCTCCAGTTTCTGGGAAAAATTGGTTAAAACCGTTGGTTGTTCCAACCCAAATTCTTTTTTTGCTGTCTTCCAAAATAGTTGTAACTTTATTACAACTAATAGATTTTAAATTATTATCATCAGAAGTATATGCTTTAAATTCCTCTGTTTCAGGAGAAAAAATATTTAATCCTCCTCCCATCGTAGCAATTAGAATTTTATTATTACTACTTTCAATTATTTTCCATATTCTATTGTTGCTTAATGAATTGGTGTTGTTGCTGTCGTGGCTGTATTTTTTTATAACTTTCCCACTATTTCTATCAAAAATATTTATTCCAGCACCTTCTGTTCCTATCCAGAAATTGTTTTTGGAATCTTCAAAAATAACTCTGATATGGTTGTTACTTAATGATTTATCATTATTTTCAATATGTTTATAAGCCTTAAATTTATTTTCAACCCATTTATTAAGTCCACCGTCCACTGTTCCTATCCAAATTGTATTATTTTTATCTTCGTAAATACTTCGTATAAGATTGGAACTAATACTGTTGTTATCATAGGGATTGTGTCTAAAAAGAAATAAATTTTCGGCAGCCCTATTCCATTTATCAATTCCTCCAAGCGAAGTTCCTATCCACAAAATATTTGATTTGTCTGGATATATAGATAAAACACTATTTATGCTAAGGCTAGATGGGTCTGTTGGGTCGTGTTTTATAATTGTAAATTTCTTATTTACAGGGTCAAAACGATTTAGTCCACCAGAAATTGTGCCTATCCAAATAATTCCTTCATGGTCTTTAACTATGGATTTTATGTTATTGCTACCAAGTCCATTTTTTGTAGAATAATTTGTAAATGTCTTATTTTCTGTGTTATAATAAGCAACACCTTCTGATGTTCCTATATAAATATTTTTGTAAACATCTATTTCTAAGCATCTTATTTCATTTGAGGGGAGACCATTGCTTGTATTAAAAGTTATAAATTTTTGTAAGTTAATATCAAAATAAATTACTCCATTATTGCTTGCAATCCATAAGTTTTTTTGGGAGTCAATTTTTATATCATTAATATTATTATCAGAAATTTTAGAATTTTCAGTTGTATAGTTAGTCCATTTTTGAGTTTCTTGTTCAAATTTATTTAAACCGTTTTCTGTGCCAATCCAAAGAATTTTATTATCTCCATTTATAGTTGTAATTGTATTGTCATTCAAACTATTATCATTATTTTCATCTTGCGAAACACGAATAAAACTATCCGAAAGTCGGTTGTATTTGCACAAACCATTGTCGGCAGTTCCAATCCAGAGTGTAGGATTTTTTTTGTCGGGAGTTTCGTAGAGGCAATTTATTACATTATCTGTTATTGCACCCTCTTTGTTGGTATTGTAATAAATTTTTATTTCATAACCATCATATTTATTTAGCCCGTCGAGAGTTGAAAACCACATAAAGCCTTTGCTGTCTTGCACTATATCTGATACAGAACTTTGTGAAAGTCCGTCAGTAAGAGATACATGCTCAAATTTTATCCTGATATTTTGTGCATGTAAGGTAGAAATAATTGCAACAAAAAATATTATTAATGATAGTTTTTTCATAGTAGTTTTTTTAAAAAGGGTAATTCAATAGAAACTCGGTAGAAATAGATGGAAATAGGGTTTGTTCGTGAAAAAATGTAATATTTGTAAAATATTAAATTAGAGTTTGTTCTTTTTTTGAATATTCAATATTCAAATTTATAACTATTTGAAATATAACGAAGTCAATTTAGAATAATATTTTTATGAACAAACCCTGTATATGGAAATACAATTGTATTTCAATTGTATTTCAATTGTATTTCCTTTTTCTTATTCTCCAATAATTTTCACAAGAATTCTTTTTCGTCTCATTCCGTCAAATTCTCCATAAAAAATTTGTTCCCAAGGACCAAAATCAAGTCTGCCATTTGTAATTGCTACCACAACTTCTCTTCCCATAACAGTTCTTTTTAAATGAGCGTCGGCATTGTCTTCGCCAGTATTATTATGAAAATATTGAGAATGTGGTTTTTCGGGTGCAAGTTTTTCCAACCAGTCTTCATAATCTTGGTGTAGCCCTCCCTCGTCATCGTTGATAAAAACACTTGCCGTAATGTGCATTGCATTTACAAGTATCATACCTTCTTTTATGCCACTTTCTACAATGCAGGCATCAACTTCTGGTGTAATATTAATTAACTGTCTTCTTTTATTGGTGTTAAACCAAAGTTCTTTTCTAAATGATTTCATTTTTATAGTTTTAAGTTTTTGAGTTATCGTGTTTTGAGTTATCGTGTTTTTGAGTTATCGTGTTTTTAGTTTTTGAGTTGTCGTGTTTTTGAGTTATCGTGTTTTTAGTTTTTGAGTTGTCGTGTTGTTAGTTATCGTGTTATCGTGTTTTTGAGTTATCGTGTTTTTAGTTTTTGAGTTGTTGTGTTTTTGAGTTGTCGTGTTTTTAGTTTTTGAGTTGTCGTATTTTTAGTTTTTGAGTTGTTGTGTTTTTGAGTTATCGTGTTTTTAGTTTTTGAGTTGTCGTGTTTTTGAGTTATC
>JAOZQN010000379.1 GCA_029932195.1 Bacteroidales bacterium
ACAACTCTACTTATCCATTGATATTCAAGTGTTTACAACTCCGAAACTTTAGTATACTAATAGTTGTTATTGACTTATTTTTATCAAGCATATCTTTTTCAAATAGATTTAGAAATTTAGGTGTTATTTCTTTAAAATGAAGTGTTTCTTTTTTTATCTTTTTTTTCAATGCTTTCATACTTAACTCGTAAGTTTCTGCTGTAGAAAACCTTTCTAAACTTGTTAAATAATCAATATAACTTTCATAAAATGCAAAAACATCATTTTTTGAAGATGTTTTATTAAAGAATTTTTCTTCAAAGATTTCAAAAGTAAAAAAATCTATGCTTCCTATTATTTCTATTGCCTTATTTTCATATAACATTAAATATTTTTTTAGTTCTTTAGAACTTCCTCTTGGTCTTGGAGAAACTGCTTTGTTAAAATCTTCTTTAGAAAGACTCAAATTTTTATTTTCATATTTAACGTTAAAATATTTTTGTTTTCTTTTGTGTGTAATTCTAAGTTTTACAGAATGAGTTCCATCTTTTTTCTTAGAACGAGTTTCTAATACGATTACAGCTGTAATTTGTTCTTTTGTGTCAATTTTATTAGTCATAGTAGTGTGTTTTGTTTTGTGCAAATTTACATACAATTTACATACAAACCAAAAGAAATAGGAAAAAATAAGAAAATAAAAGCAATTAGAATTTTTATAACTAGCTGAGAATAATGCTATTTATATATAAATGAAAATACATGAAAAAGCAATACACCTGCTTTGGGAGCAGGGGGTCGCAGGTTCGAATCCTGCCACCCCGACACTAAAAATTAAAGCCTTACAGAAATGTAAGGCTTTTTTACTTTAGTTCATTTACATCCAATTTGGTAGTCCCTACATAACAGTGGCTCACTTGAAAAAGTTGAGGGATTTTAAGATTATCCCCAAATTTTAGCTACTCTAAACATAAAGAATTTCATATCACTTACGTCTCTTAATATTGCTCCAAAACCTTTAATTTTTGCATTAAAAGATTCAGCTGATGCGTTTGTACTTCTATTTTCAAAGAAATTAAGAATGTTTTGATAATGCGTATATATTGTTGCTGCTATGGTAAAGACTTAAAACCTGCTTCTTCTACTTCTATTATACCAATGAGCTAATTTTGTATATGCAACACCTTTATCATCTATTTTTGAATATATTAACCTTAAAGATTGTGTTAATCTATATGCTTTATCTAAATCTGGATATTCGTTAAAAAGTATTTTAGTTTATTAATTTATTGATTTTGTGAATTTTATAAAACCAACAAAATTTAACTTAAAAGGAAATCAGCCCTGATATTTAGGCTATTATAAAAAAGCAACAAAAAACGACCCTGTCAGAAAAATTTAATGTATCTGTTTCATTAATTTGAACTGAATAGCTTCCAACATTATCTGTATAACAAACAAATTGGTTGTTTTTGAAAATTATTACTGAATCAATTCCAAAACCTTCGCTATTACGCACTCTTCCAGAGATTTTCTTACTATTGTATCATCAATAAATCCTGTTTTTTTTGATTTTTTTGGTATTATAAATTCCTCAGGAACACGAACATGGTTAATTTTATAAAGATTAACATCAATAACTGATTTTCCTGCAATTGCAATTTGCTTACTTACACAGTTATAAGAACTAAAAGTTATAGTATCTGATTCTTTAACTCTTACAGCAAAATTTCCATAGTAACCAGTTCTTCCAATACATTTATTTTTATTGTAAATAAGAACACGATTTTTATTTACACCAAATGCAATTCCCGTAACAGTTTTTGTTTGTGCAAAAGTTTGCAGGCTAAAAATGTTTAGAATTAGTAGTAAAATAATTTTTGTTTTCATTTTTTTGTAAATATTTTATTTTTTAGTCTCCTAAACCAGAAGACAAATTTTTGTTTTTTTGTATATTCAACTGTTGTTATAGAATAAGCTAATTCTTTCTTATCTTTTTCTAGCGGGCACGGGCACGGTAGTATTTTTATAACATTTATTCTATCGGATAAATACAACGTAATATTAATAACTAACTTTTCTGCAACTGGAATTTTTTGTTCTATATAGTTAAAAGAATTAAAAATTAGTGTATCATTTTCATTTACTTCAATAGAATAATTTCCATCAAAATCTGTAATAGTTCCAGGGTTTGGTTTACCTATAACAGTAATAACGAAACTCGGTATACCTAGTCCATCTTCTTCTGTTACAGTTCCTGTAACAATTTTTGTTTGTGCAAAAGTTTGCAGGCTGAAAAAGCTTATAATTAGTAGTATAATAAATTTTGTTTTCATTTTTTTTGTGGGTTTTTACAAATTTAATAAAAAAAATCGGTTTTTCTATAATTTGGGGTTGTTTTTACTAAACTATACGTGTAAAGCGTGGACACTTTACGCATTGCAAGTGATAAATCACGTTTGTTATCACGTCTCTACGGGTGATGTGTTTTATTTTTTCAATAATATAATTTTTCTGAAATAGACTTCATTTTTTACTGTAACTTTTACAATATAAATTCCTGATTGATATTTGTTTAAATCTATTTCTTGTCTGTAATTATTGTCAAGTGTTTTTTGTAAAATAATGTTTCCTTTTAGATTTGTAAGTTCTATTTTTCTAATATCATCTTCGTTGTTGTTGTTCTTAAAATCCAGATATATTGTACCTTCGGTGGGATTTGGAAAAAGTGAAAAAATATCTTCTGCCGTAGAAATATAAAAAACATTACTTGTATCGCTAACAGAACTTTTAATGTCTTTTATAATTATTTTATGATTATCTGACACTGTTAAGCTCTTAGGCACAAGCCAGTTATAAGAAATTTCGTTGGTTGCAGTTTTTTCGGAAATAGTGTAAGCTGTTTTTTCTATTTCGTTAAAATATTCAATTTTAATAGTATCAACTAAAAAAGAAGTCCAAGTGATTTCGTAATTGCTATTTGTTATTAAAATTTCTGGATTTTCGGGGCTAATAATATTTAATTTTGGAATTGTATCAATTATTTTTTCTGGAAGAGTGAAATCGGCAACTTTTGGGAGGTGGTCGGAAGATGTTCTTGTATCAAACTGTTGCAGAGCGTATAAGTCAAGTCTTGATTGAGGCATAATTTCGGTTTGTAGAGTAAACGCTTTTTCTACGGTCATGGAATAATCGGAATAAATCATAAAATCAAGTCTGCCAGGTGGGTGTGAACCGTAGTCGTTTCGCCAAGTGTATGCAGTTCTTTTGTCGGTTTGAGACGAAATTAGGTCGGTAAGGTCGGTGTTGTCCCAGTCTAGTGCTGCTGGTGAACCAAAATTACCTGTGTTTTGTATGTCGCCAGTAATCAGGGTAGTTAGTTGTTGGGAGAGTCCCACAAGATTCAAATCGCCCATTAAAATAAAAGGTGTATTTTTCTCCAATTCAATTCGCCCACCTGGACTTTTTGCATCAAGAATAAATGAAGCAAAAGCATCAGCTTGGATTTGTCGTCGTGGGTCGTCGTCGCAACATTTAAAATGTGCTGAAATTATTAAAATATCTTGCAAGTTTTTTTCGGACAAATCAATTAGCATAGCCGAAATATTTTCGCTCTGATACACATTCCAAGTATCTATTATGGGAAACCGAGAGGCGGTAAAATTTGCACCGTCTAATTTATTTACATACCAACCTTCTTCGTTTTCTAATGGAATATTCGTATTTAAAAAATCCTGAGCCACAGATATTTCTGTATCCCAACATTCATTTAAGGTAATTATATCTGGTGAAATGGCTTTAAAAATTCTAATTAAACTTGGTATTCTTTCGGGGTCGTCTAAACCTCCAATATTGTTGTCAAAATCTGCTTTAATATTGTAGGTCATTAATCTTAAAAAATCAGGATTTTCTTTTTGCAATAAGATAATTTCCATTTGAGGAACACTTGTATTATCAAAAATATAGGTGAAAAATTCGCCCTCATCAGGAATATTATCTCCATTGGAATAGTCTGTAAAACAGAGTTTTATCGTATCATTAGTGAAAAGACTGTCCACTCCGTTTGGTTTTACATTTCTGCCAACAGCAATTTCAAAAATATTACTTGTAACGGTTGGTAGCAACCTTAGCTGAATATCTGAAAAACTAATATCTTCGTAATTCCCATTTATGTTGAAATATCCAGATTTTTGACCAAAATTCCAATCCATTTCCGAACCTATACCATTCATAGGATAACCTGTTTCGGTATTGTTATCTGCATCAATACTTAAATAAATATTGTTGTTGGCAGTAAGGTCTATTTCTTCACTAAATTCCAATTTGATATACAAAAAAATACTATCGTTGGTTACTGTAAATTTAACAAAATCTATTTCGTTGCCATCGTCTGTCTTGTCTTCTATAAAATGAGTTGTATTTTCCCAGTCACTATATGTTCCATCAAGAAAAATAGGAGAAGACTGCGACATAACCAAAGAAGCAACAAGATTTAGGAGTAGAATTATTGGAGTTTTTTTCATTAACTATATTTATCAAAAATGTTGTGAGTATTACTTTGAAGTATAAGTATGAGAAAAGTTTTTTAGGAATTGGAAAATAAGGCGTTTTTCACGGGTGTCAAATTCAAAAAGTAACGACAAAGTTGGCACTCGTGAAAAACGCCGAAAATAATAAGTTTCTTTTTTGAAGACGGAGAAAGTTAAAAATAATGACGCAAAACGGAAAGTTATTATTTGACAATTCCTTAACCTCTAATTATTGAGTTTATAGAATCTCTCGCAAGTCAAAATATATCAAGTGTGTTTTTCTTGAAAAAAACTTTGTCTAATATTAATATTTTCTTTCCTTCTATTTTTATATATTGCTGTTTGTCTAATTTGCTAAGAACCCTAACAACGGTTTCGTAAGTTGTGCCAGCAAGTGCAGCAATGTCTTTTCTTTTTGGAGTAAATTTCAAACATGTTGTATTTTCTTCCTTAAACCCAAACACATTAATGATTTCATTTAAAGAACAAATAATTTTTTCTTTAGCTGTTAATTTTTGAAAATTTTTATTTCTTATCTCTGCTCTTCTTAATTTATTTATCAGCATATCAATAATAAAAAAAGCTAGTTCTCTATTTGATTCCACAGCAAGTCTTAGTGTTTCAATAGAAAAAAGAGTAATTTCACAGTCTGATAAAGCTTCGGCGGATACAGAGTATAATGTAGCTTTCTTTGCTAACCCTCTATATCCTAATATGTTCTCATTTGTAATTAAATCTACGATTCTTTCTGTTTTATCATCAAAATCAAAAACTTTAATAAAACCAGAATAAACAGTATAAACTCCTTTGATAGGTTCACCTTTAGTAAAAATTCTCTCACCAGCTTTTACCTTAAAAGTAGTTTTGTTCTTGTTAAAAAAACTTCTCCACTCTTTTGAACAGTATTTATTTATAAAACATTTTTTCATAATACAATAAGAGCAATTTCTTTTTGATTCAACAGCTTTCATAAGTAACTATCATTAGAGGGACTCCTAAGGAGTCAAAAGTTTAAGGTATAAAGTTTTAAAATTCTTTTTCGCTTTCTATAAAGCAAAAAGAAACAATGAAATATAAAATAAAAAAGAAACATTTTATATTCTTTATTTTGATAGCAGTTTGGTATTAGTGTAACATGCCATTAATTACTTGAAACTTATAGGAGTTCCTATTATTAACATTAATATTTTTTACACCTCCTTTAACGAATAAAAACTCTTTTTGTTGCATTAAAATATATTTTTCTTTTTTTTATGATAACAGTCATTTAATAAATAATATATTTTAAAGACGTTCTTTTGTTTAATACATTGAAACAGATAAAGATAGTTGTTATTTATTATTTGTAATGATTTTAAATAACAGCTCTTTAGTGTTTTTTTTATGATAACAGTCATATAATTCAAAAATATTATTACTTTTGCACAAAAATAGTAAAACTGTCATAATCCTTAATAATATACAAAAACTACATTCTATGAAATTAAGTATTTCGTTAATAGTCATTTTTCTTTTTTCAATTTATTTTGTACAGGCACAAAATGGTGAGGAGTTATTTAATAATAATTGTAAAGGATGCCATAGTACAGGGTTTGTTCATAAAAACTAAATTCGCTCAAAAATATTTATATTTGTAGTT
>JAOZQN010000913.1 GCA_029932195.1 Bacteroidales bacterium
GTATGAAATTTAGAGACTTATACAAATTTCAACAAAATACGTTATAATCAGATATAATCTTTTAAAAAATCATCTAATCCTTCAAAATATTCCTCAAATGGCTTAAAATTATAGCCATCTTTTCCGTGATAAAATAAAATTGAAATTAAAGGTGTTAGCCTTTTTTCTTGCTTATATAAAGTATTCAAAAACTCTGACATGTAAGTTAATAACTGCAAATCAGGGATTGTATCTATTTGACTTTTGTGTTCAAAAATTAAAGCTATTTTAGCTTTTTTTCCTTTGAGTTTGCAATTGTAAACAATATCTGCAAAATTTACATCTAACTTTTTATCAATATAAGAATTATTATCTAACTCCAACGAATCGACATCTATTCTTTTGCTTATTTCGGGTAAAGCACTTGATATAAAATCCTGAACTTCTGGCATTTGTGTAAATAATTGTTTAAAATACCTATCATGTGGTGTTGGTGTTCTTTTACTTTTCATTTCGCAGTATTATAATATTTTCTTTATCAGTAATTTTTTCACAATAATTACATTTTAAAGCAACTTTTTCTTTAGAAACAACTGTAAATTTGGTAGTTATATCTTCATTATTAGTAATACATTTTGGATTTACACATTTTGCAATTCCAATAATTTCATCAGGAATAACAACTTTTTTCTTTTCTGCTACATTATAATTTCTTATAACATTTAAGTTTGCTTCATTTGCTACAAGAGCAATTTTATTTATTTCTTCTTCCTTAAAAAATTTCCCCGAAATTTTAATAATAGCTTTCTTACCGAGTGCCCTGCTATCCAGATTAGTTCCAAAAGTTATTTGATTTTCACTTTTGTTTAAGTTTAAAATTCTAATAACTTTAAACAAATCTTTTGCAGGAATGTGGTCTATTACTGTGCCTTCCTTAATTGCACTTACTTGTAATTTTGTTTTTGACATTACGATGTTTTTTGAAATAAATATTTATAAATGAGATAATTATATTTATTATTATTATTGTTTTTAACTGTTTTTTGGAATAAAACAAAATGCTAATTTAAGAAAAATAATAATAAAATGTTTTTTTTTAAGAAAAAAATTATAAATTTGAAAAAGATTTTTTTACTTTGTAGTTTAATTAGTTTGTAAAGTTAAAATTTTTTAAGTAGAAAATCAATAATACTAAACCGTTATCAAAATGACGATTTAGAAAATGAATTGTTTTTGTTTTGTTTTTATTCTCAAAATTCTTGCATAGCCCAAGCTATGGAATAATTTTTAGAACAAAAACAAAGCTAAAAGAAACTTTTTATATTTGTTATCTTGATAGCGGTTTAGTATAAATAACAATATTTTATAATTGTAAAAAAATTAGGTATGAAAAAAGATATTTTTCATAAGGAAACAACCCCTTGTTTAATATCAATATTTCATTCTTAAAGTTACAACAACATGAAAAAAACACTACTTTTCAGACCTCAAAAAGTTGGTTTGTAAAATTGGACATTTTTAATGTAGTAAT
>JAOZQN010000380.1 GCA_029932195.1 Bacteroidales bacterium
ATAAAAAATAAAACATTGATTTACATCTTTTTATCAACTCCGAAACTTTAGTATAAAAGATACATGATTGACGTTCTTAAAAACAAACCTATTACATGGAATAGGTCGCTTGGGGCTTTACGAACCTATATGAACTGGGCTATTGATAAAGATTTAATAAGTGAAAATCCATTAAAGAAAATTAAGATAAAAAGCATAAATGCTAACCGGGTTAATTTGACTATTAAAGAAGTAGAAATTTTAGAAAAATTAAGAAATTCAAATGAACTTAATGGAAATGATAAAATAACATTAAATTATTTTCTTTTTGATTGTTATACTGGTTTACGATTTAGAGATGTTAAGGACTTAAAATATAGTAACATAAAAGGCAAATATTTAGATTTAATTACACACAAAAATAAAATTCCTGTAACTGTTCCTTTGATTGAAAAAAGTTTAAGATGTATAAAACGAGGCGGTTTATATAATCAAAAGGTTTTTAATGTAGCTTGTAATCAAGTAACAAACAAGCGGTTAAAAAAGATAATGAAGATTGCCAAAATAGATAAAAATATAAGTTTTCATTGTGGACGGCATACATTTGCTACAATTGCTTACTCGCTTGATATTCCATTGAATACAATAAAAGAAATTTTGGGGCATACTGAAATAAGAACAACACAGGGTTATACGAAAGTCTCTAATAATCTCAAAGCAAAAGAAATGCAAAAATTTGAGTAATAAAAAAGCCCTTGACTAAATATTAGTCAAGGGCTTTTTTATGCTGGTGTTTAAGAAGTTAAGCGGTGTGCAAAAAAGCACATTATTAATAAAGGCAATGCCATGTTTTTTTATAATGTTTTTTATTCCAGGCGTGCTTGCTGCTTTATGTAAGTGTTTTGTTTTTAACTGTTTAAGGTGTTATAAAAAAATAGCTTTTTTATTTTATATATTCGTTAAAATCTTTGAAGTTCGGATATATTTTTTTAGACCAATTTATAGTGTTCCTGTGGATTGTTTTGTAATATGCAACCGCTTGTTTGCCTGCATTATCGTTGTCAAGGAATAGATTTATTTTTGAATATTTTAAAACATGTTCCTTTGTTGTTTCAATTAGTGCAGTGGAATTTAAAATAATTGTATCGTATGTAGGAACATACATTTTATAATATTGTAAGGCACTCAAAAAATCAAAAAAACCTTCAAAAATATTGATTGTATTGCACTTTTTAAGTCCTTTGATTGTAGTGTAATATTTTGGGCTTGTGCTTCCCTTAAAATACTTATTTCGCAGCTCAAAACCGTTTTTGTCATTCTTAAAAGCTATTGAAAAGTATTGTTTTTCATTCACTTTATAATATGCTTCTTTTACGTATTTTTTAGCAATTTTTACAGATATTCCACGATTTTCAATATACTGTTTAAGTGCCTTGTTTTGTAGTGTTTGCACGTGCTTTATTTCGGTTACTGTATTAGTCTCTTGCTGGTGAAAAACAAAAAAATCATTCTTAAAAGTTGTTTTTCCTAAAATCTGTAAAGCTCCTTTTACATTGGTATTGTTCAATAACATGCACAAATCTATAATATTACCACCTTTTCCAAGTCCAAAATCAAACCAAACATTTTTTTGTGGATTGATTTTAAAACTTGCCTCGTTTTCATTACGCAAAGGACTTTTACAAAAATAATTTCCATTTCTAAAAATTAGTTCAATTCCGAAACTTGACAAATAATTTGTAATTTCTATTTTTTTGGCTTGTATTGTGTTCATTTTCAGTGTGTTTTTTTGTTTTTCACCAGCAAAAATACTTTAACATTTTGCTTAAACCACTTTGATTGTTGTTAGTCAGCGTTTTAAGTGGTTTAGTTTAATAGTTACCCTTATATATTAGCTTAAACTAAACCAGTTTAAGTAATCATTTTCAAAAAAACATATTAAATGCTTTAAAATCAACAAGTAAAGTAGTTTAACTTCTTTAAACTACTATCTTAAACTACTTTGCTTTTTTCTACTGTAAATCAATAATTTAGTTAGTTTAGACAAAGTAAACCACTTTAAAAAGGCAAATCATTTTCAAAAGCACTTACATAAACTTTACTAATTTCGTCTTTTTTTATATATTCATTTTCAATATAATAAGTTAAAATTTGCTTACATTTATTAACACCATAAGTATAATGTTCTGTTTCAAATTCCTTTTTTATATTTTGTATAAGGTCTGCATATTTATAAGTTCTTTTTTTACTATAGATTTTACCTATAATATCTATATGCACGGTCTTATTAAGCTCACTTGGTTCGGGTTTTTTCTTTGTTGTATCTGCAATATTACCAACTTCATAAGGTATGTTATCCTCATTTATTCCAAAAGAAAAATCATTAAAATCTGTGTCCCTTAAACTTTTTGGCTTTACTACACTAAAATCGGGGCTTGTTGATATTTTTGCAACTTTTACAACTGTTTCTGCTTTATTTTCTAATTCACTACCTAAATGTCCCCGAATATTTTCGTCGTTTTTATTTTGATGTAAAACTGTAATTATATGAATATCATATTTTGCAGTCCATTCCATTAGTTTTGTTGCCGTTTTTGTTGCCTCGTGTTCATCATTTATAGAATTTACAACGTCCTTAATACCGTCAATAACAACTAAACCTACATTTGTAGAATTACTTATTACATAATCAATTATTTCTAAACGTTCCTTTGGGCTGTATTGTCTTAATAGTATAAATTGCAAATTTTTATGATGTTCATCGTCTTGTATATTTGCTATTTTTGATATTCGTTTAAGAACTTTTTTTGCATGATAACGCCCTTGTTCAGTATCAAAATAAATAATTTTTCTTTTATTTTCGGGGAAACTTGCTTTTACTCTTAACAGTGAACTATTATTTAGTGAAATGCCTGTAAGCAAAGAAGTAAAAAAAGTTTTTCTACTTTTTGGTTTACCTGCTATTATGCTAAAATTACCTAAAGTTCCAAAAATAGAATTTCTTTTTTCTCCAATTATTTCTAAACAAATTGGCGGAGCTTCTACTTTATCTGAATTTAGTAAAATGGATTTTTTCCAAAGTTTTATTAACTTATCATTATTCATTTGTGAAAATTTATTAAACAGTTCCTAAGTATCTATTAATTTCAAGTTCAGTAATTTTGCCGTCTGCTGTTGTTTTTATTAAATCCGCTTTAATAAGTTTGTTTAATTTATTATATCCTATTCCTAATTCAACACGAGCTTGATTTTTAGATAAAACTTTGTAAGATTTTTTTTCAGTATTTTGTTCATTAAGAACCTTGCGAAAAAGCTGTTCTATTTGTTCCAATGTAGGAACTGTAATTGAATTTTGCATAATTTTATGTTTTTTAGATAGTAAGATTTGTTGTTTTTGATAAAATGTATTATAAATTTTTATAGTGGTTTGTTTTTTGGTTAATTTGCTTATTTTAAGTGCTTTAATGATTTATTAAAAAGTTTATAAACCTTGATGAGTTTCGGAACACCACCCCATCAAGATTTAAAAACTTTTTTTTGTTATATTTTTTTGTTATTCCTGTTTTTGCGAAATTTCCAAAACTTCTTTTGGCATAAGATTTACTTTCCATTTTTCGCTTTCTAAACCAATTTTTATATTGTCTTTTGGTCTGAATGAACTTGTGATGTAGATTTTATTATTCCAGTCAGTTTGAACACTTGGCTTGCTAAATTCATACATGCTAACAAGATATGCAATTGTTTCTACGTTCAATTTTTCAAAATCTTTGTAAATTCCTATTGTAAAGCCGTCTGCATTTTTTACTGATATTCGTTTACTTTGTGCAATACAATTTACAATTATTGCTACTGCGGTTTTATCTACCTTTTCGTTGGAATTGAATAGATTAACTTCTTTTACCTGTGGTAAATATCTTTTTTTCTTTGCCATGATTTTTAGTTGTTTTTAGAGTTTTTATTTAAGTTAATTTCCCATAGCATATCTGTTGCTATACCTAAGTTTTTATAAGCAATCTTTTTTGTTTTTCCCTCAGCTTTACATATTCCAAAAGAAAATTTTATTTCAACAACAGTAAGTTTTTCACTTTTGAATACTACTCTGGGGTTTTTTAGCTTTTTCTTTGCCATAATTCTATTGATTTTTAGAGTTAATAATATTGCCATTTTCGTCTATTTTATCAAAACCTACACTTTGCATAATTTTGTAAACACCTCTTATAAGTTCTCTGCTTTTCCACTTTGCGTTTTTAGATACTTCTTTGACCTTTTTAACATCGTAATTAGAAATTGGACTACTATTATCAGTTATATAATCTTTGATATTTTTTACAAGTGTTTTATGTTTTTTTAGATACTCTAAATCTGTTAAACTGGTGGCTATTTTTTCACCGTAACTATTCGGCTTGTTGAGTAGTTGCGTATTTTTTGGCTGGCTTTTTTTGTTGGCTTTTTGGCTGGCTATTTTGCCATTTAAAAACCCACCAACAACAACTTTTTTATCGTCTGCCTGGCTTGTTTCGGGATTGTTTTTTTGTGCAACTTTTTTATTTTGTTCATTTTCGTTTGGCGAATATTCTATTTGTTTTGCGAACCCTCTGTAAATTGAATTGGACGAGGTTGTAAACATCATTTTGTATAAATTTAAAGTATTTTCATAAATTGATGATTGTTCGGTTGCAACAAAATCTTCTAAATACTCATCTTTTTCTTTAAATATCAATAATGAAAAATAACTTAAACCAAGATTACTAATTAGTTGCAAAAATAAAACAAGCACAACAAACCCTATGTATCTACTTGCAGTAACGTCTGTAATAGTTTGATTGTCTATAAGTTCTGACTGTCGTTGTTTTTCAATTTCTTTTAGTTTGCCGTTGTGCTGTGTTTTTAATTGAATGATATAGGTATTAAGTTCGTTTATTTTATTGATGTTTTTTTGTGATAATTTGCCTTTCCACGTTTGTTTTGTTATAAGGTTAATTTGTTCTTTTACATCGTTAATTTCAGACAATTGTAGTTGTTTCGTTTGGTCTGTTAGTGCCTTGTATTTCAATACTATTTCATTGCTTACATCTACTTGTTTTGTTCCTATCCGTTCAATTCCTTTTATGCTAATAAGTGCGGATATGCTAAAAAATATGATAAAAGTTGCAATCATTAGTAGCATGAAAAAATATTGTTGTTTGAAAATAAATTTGTATAGTTTGGAAAGCGATAATTGAACAAGAAATTCAACCGCACCAAGTAAAATAACAGTAATTACAATACTTAACACTTGATATTCTGTAAATTTATATAGTTCGGAATACAGGAACTTATAGCCTGCTACAATGCTAATTACACTGGTTAAAAACTTGACTATCATAAAGAAAATTAACATAAATTGCATTTCCTTAGCCGTTTTTTTGTGCTTCATGTTTCGCACTGCGTTTTTTTCTATCACATTTTGTAAATTCATTGTTTTAGTTAATTAAAAGGTTAAAATTTTGATAATTAAAATAAAACAACCTATCTTTGCAGTCCTTTTAATCTGATTGATAGGTTGTTTTTTGCAATTTACGGTCGTTAAGCCTCGCACCCAGCGGGGCTTTTTCCGTTTGGTAAACTTGTCAATAGCCTCTTGTAGTCATCTTGCAAATTTTGATGTTTGTATTTCAGATTTGATAATTTATTTCTTATTTCTTTATTATCAAGCTCTAATATGTTTTTCATCTCCTCGTATAATTTTTTTAGCCTTTCCACTTCTTGCCTTGTCAGTTCCTTTATTCTTTCGCTAACCTTCAATGCCTTTTCTAATTCTTTAATTCTTTTGTTTTTGTTAAAAATTCTAATTGTAAGTTCCATAATTTATAAGTTTTTAATTAGTTAATGATTTAGCCTTCAAGATTTTGTAAAATTGTTTGATTGTTTACTTTAAATTCCATTAAGTCTGTTACACGGTATTTGCTGTGTCCGTTGGACTGAAGAACATCATCAAGCTGTTCCATTTGGCTTTCCTTAATTTCTAAATACCTTGATGCTACATTTTTTTTTACTTTTTCGTTGGAATTGTATTTTATTACACTGAAGTTTCTGACTTTCTAAATCGGTGATAATAAAATTGTTAGAAATACAAA
>JAOZQN010000914.1 GCA_029932195.1 Bacteroidales bacterium
ACTCTACTTATCCATTGATATTCAAGTGTTTACAACTCCGAAACTTTAGTTAATTTATTTGATAATAAAATAATGTATTTTATTCATTTTAGCTTGAGAATTAATATTTTAAAACATCAAAAGGAACAATAAAATTAGCTCTCGTAAAAAACATCAGTTTTTTCCTTACAAGCCTCATTTTCTCAAAACAATTCTAAAAGTTGTTCCTTTTCCAGTCTCAGATGTTTTTACAAAAACTCTTCCTTTGTGATAAATTTCTATAATTCTTTTAGCAAGCGACAATCCAAGTCCCCAGCCTCGCTTCTTGGAGGTGTAGCCAGGACGAAATACTGTTCGGTATTTACTTTTTGGTATGCCTTTGCCTGTGTCGGTTATGTCTATAAAAATATTTTTTGGGTTGTCGGTTATATTTATTGTTATTGAGCCAACTCCCGTCATTGCATCAATGGCATTTTTGCAAATATTTTCTACAACCCACTCAAAAAGAGCAACATTCAATGGGATTGTTATAATACTATATGTGTCAAAATTTAGTATATAGCTAATTTTACTTGATGTTCTTCTTTTTAAATATTCTACCGAGCTTTCTATAATTTCTATAATATTTGTATCTGTTAAAACTGGTTTTGAACCTATTTTAGAAAATCGTTCTGTAATTGTTTCTAGTCGGCTAACATCTTTACTTACCTCATTTACAACAGTATGGTCTTCGTCTTTTAGTTTCAGCATTTCTATCCACGCCAAAAGTGAGGATATTGGTGTGCCGAGTTGGTGTGCTGTTTCTTTTGACATTCCTACCCAAACCTGATTCTCTTCGGCTCTTTGCGAACTTTTAAAAGCAAAAAATGCAGCAAGCACAAATAAAAATACAATGCCAAGTTGAATATATGGATAATACACCAACTGTTTTAATATCAGAGAGTCTTGGTAATAGATGTAGTTTTTTTGTCCGTGATAATAATCTATAACAATTACATCTTGGTTCTCTCTCATTATTTCTAATTGTTTTTTCAAATAATCTTTTTTTCGTATTTTTGTAGTATCTAAATTTATGTGTGCAATAATACTATCGTTTTCGTCGGCAAGAATAACTGGAATAGTTTTATTCTCTTGAATTATTTTATAAACAGTCATACTAAGTTCCTCATCTAAATCTACTTGCTGAACTTCTTTATAGGCTTCTGCCCAAAGTTCTATTTTTTTTCGCTCTTCGTTGGCTATTTTTTTTACAATAAAATTTGTATAAATTAGCGAAGAACTTGCTATGATTACAGCAAAAATAAATAAAATAAACTTTATGCTTGGGTTAATCTTTCTCATAGAGTTAAAATAGAAATTCTGTAGAAATGTAATGGAAAAACAATAGAAAAAAGTTGTATTACCATTTTAATTAAATTCTCAAAATTAAAATATTTTTTTATTAAAAAAAATAATTGCATTTTTACAAATTAAAGACTGAAGTTTCGGAGTTTATAATTAATTGATTATTACGTATATAATGTTTTTGC
>JAOZQN010000381.1 GCA_029932195.1 Bacteroidales bacterium
TTAATAATGAGCTTTAAATAAAGAATTTACAAACTCCGAAACTTCAGTCAATAACTTACTGGAGAATAAAAGAACGATTATCAAACGAAAATATTATAAAATATGTAAATAAAGAAATAAGAATTACACTTAAAGAAAAAAGTATAAATGACAGTATTAGTTTAAACTTGCAAAAAATAAATATTCCTTGCGATAGCTTTTCTATTCAAACAGGAACTATTGAATATGACAGATATAATTATTCTGATACAACAATAATAATTAATAAATCTGTAAAGATTAACATTGTAGATATTATTGTTAAAAAGAATGAATATATTATTTACTTTTTTAATAAATATATAACAAAAAAGGGACGACAATTTGGAGTTGTTTTTTCTTATTATCCATATAATGATGAGCTTATTATAACACAAGAAATGTTTCCTGAATTTGAAATTATTAGAAATAAGCAAATACCAAAGAAAAAAGAAAATTGGATTTATATAATTCTGAAAAGTCGGGAAAACTTTTATTAAATATATAAAGTGGTAATTTTCAAGACTTAATAAATATAATAAATTAGAAATAAGATAAGTTAGTGAAACACAATCGTATTTTTTGTTATCTAATTATGCGTTTATTCGTATTTTAGTTGATAAATTAATAGGCAAGTAACCATAATTTTAAAATTTCAACATGTTTTTTGATGAATTATCAATTATAAAATATTTTTCACGTAATTAATGTCTTGTAAATACCTGGATAAGGAAAGATAATAAATATTTTTCACAACGCCGTAAAAATTTAAAAATAAAGTCCGAAAATACCAAACAAAATTGCATAATTAAAAAAGATTTTAACGATATTGACAAAACTTTATTAAATTTGTGGACACAAAAAGCTGGATAGTAAACATAATAACTATCTTTGAAATGCCCGAGCCAGTTGCGGGGAAACTCGCATGAGCGGTTCTTAGGGGGCGTAAGCTACCCGATACATATCACATCATTGTAGAGCATACGGGTTGTAAAATTTAGAGTAATTTCTAACTTTTTGATATGGTGCGTAATTACTCCCCCCTCAACTTTTCGATGTGAGCCGTAGAATGGATAGAAAAAAATAACCAGGCACATTAAACTGTCTTATAATCAGAAATTTAATATATTATGAAATCAACATTAACATTGCAAATAGTGCCAATAGTTGAGCCAGCAAGGCTTTATCCTATTATTGACGAAGCTATTAGAGTTATTCAAAATTCAGGGTTAGAATATGTCGTTTCGCCAAGTGGAACAACAATTGAAGGTGAACTAAATCATCTGCTTCAAGTAGTTGAGCAAGCACAACAGGCTTGTTTTTCGGCTGGTGCAGACGAACTTTCGGTAGATATAAAAATACACCGACGAAAGAACAAAGACACAACTATTGTTGAAAAAACAGGAAAATACAACTAAGGAACAACTACGAAATAAATTATGAAATAGCAGAATTCATTTGAAACAATTTAATCTGATGATGGGATAATTTTGGTGTAGATATAAAATATAACAACTCGCTAAAATAATTTTATGTGCTTAGCGAGTTGTTATTTTTACATGGTAGCAAATTTTAGGGTGCTCCTAAAAACTCAAAAATCAAGGCTTTCAAAATTCTTAAAGTTTGAGTTTACTCCTGTAAATGAGTATTTTAATAATTTTGTATAACGCAGAGTTATGGGTTTTTAGGAGTGCCCTTTACAATTTACTACAAATTAGAACAATAAAGAAAGATTTTTGCAGAGCTTATTATAATATTATCTGAAAAAAATCTTCCACATGATGTTACAACTTGTTACTTATTAATTTCTTTCAAATTTTGTTTCTGTTTCGCCGTCTGTAATTTTAAAAACTTTGTCTGTAAGTTCTAAAATTTCAAAGTCTTGAGCAAAATAGTGGAATTTACCATCATCTGTTATTTTCCAAGTGTCTTCACCTTCGTCGCTTCCTGAATGCCAGAAAAAACTTCCATCTGCATTAAAAATAATATCAAAACCAGATATTGCAGCCTCATCATACCAGTCTCCAATAATTAACTCTTCTTGTGTTTTTTCTTTCTTAACCTCTTCTACTTCCGTATCTGTATCTGTTTCTGTGTTTACAACATCTTCTGTGTTTTCATCATCTCCATGTTTGCAGTTTCCGCCACAAGCCGATAAGAAAAATACAAATAATACTCCTGCTAAAATAATTGATAACTTTTTCATTTTTTTTGATTTTTTAAATTAATAAATAATATAGACCGCAAATAAAAGAAAAAAAAGCTTTATAGCAATAGATTTTAGGGTGTTTTTGCATCTTTATTTTATAACACTGAATAAAATCAAATAAATTTCAATTATTAATCAAGCATAAAACAAAAGGAAACAATCTAAAAATTAATTAAATCTAACTTTATAAAAGGATTATCAATTGGGTGGACATAAAAAAATTCACCTCCTCACTTTGAAGTGAGAAGGTGAATAATTTTATCAATTATTTTGTTCAAAGTTTTGCTCAGACGCATAACTTTTTTATGGTATTTTTAATCCAATAATTAGTATATCATCAATTTGTGAATAACCGTCTCTCCATTTTTCTAATTCGTTACCAATTTCTATTTCTTGTTCTGCAAGACTTTTATTGCTTATTTCTTGTAAAAATAGTTTAAACCGTCGCATTGTATATTTTTTTCTGTCTGTATTTATCTGGTCTCTAAATCCATCACTAAAAAGATATAATACATCTCCTTGTTTTAGTTCTATCTCATTATTTTGAAATGGAATTTCTTTTATATATGAACCAATCGGATTTCGTGTGCCTTTATAAAAAAGCATCTCTTTGTTTCTAATAATTATTAATGGATTGTTGGCTCCGGCAAATTGCAATTTCTTTTTTTCTAAATCTATTGAACAAAACGCTAAATCCATGCCGTCTGCTGCCTGATAACTTGCTGTTGTTTGTTTAAAAGAGGCTTTAATTTGATTACGCATTACTTCCAGTATATCACAGGGAGTGCTAAGTGTGTCTTGTCTGGAAATTTCGTTTAAAAGGGCAATTCCCATTATACTCATGAATGCTCCTGGTACTCCGTGTCCTGTGCAATCAACTGCTGCAATAAGAAAATGATTGTTAATATTATCAAACCAATAAAAGTCTCCACTAACAATATCTCTACTTTTTAAAAAGATAAATGATTCTGGAAAAATATTTTTAAGTCCTGCAATATTAGATAGCATTGCATTTTGTATGCGTTTTGCATAAACAACACTATCCATAATTTTTTTGCTGGACTCTTCTATAATTATTAATTTATCATTTAATTCATTTTCAATAGTTGAGTTGTGGTCGGAAAGATTCATATACAAAATTTCTAAATCTTCGCTTCTTGAAACAAGATTAGAATTTTCTAATTTTAGTTGCTCTATTTCAGCCAATAATTCTTCTTTAGTTTTTTCCATTATTATAATTAATATTTAAGCACAACCTCCTATTGTAACAAAATTTTGTTACAAGACACAAATTATCATTTTTCTACTTTTAGCTAATAGTAATTTCAACATCGTTCCATAGCTTGTTGAAATTATTTAGTGATTTTTCTTGCCACGATATTTCTTTTGAACCTAAAATTTTTATTCTTGCTTTATTCAATTTTTTCACAGAAAGAATAAACATGCTAAATGTTGTTATTCCAGAACTGTTTAAAAATATTAGATTACGAAAATCCAAAGTAAAAAAAATATTTGTTTCGTCATAGGCTTGCTTTATAAAGTTTTTTACTACATCATACTCCATAAGGTTTGCAAGTCTCATTGACCCTTCTAGTATTACAATGCCATTTTCATTGTCAAATACTAATGTTGATTCTCCGGCTTTTATTTTCATAGTGTGTCCTCCTCTTCCATAAAATAATAAACTTGTATTGTAGTGTCATACAGACCACCTTCTTTTTCTTCTAACTTTGCTCCAATTTTTACGTTGTAGTCTTTAAGAATAATAAGTAGCCCAATGCCTGAAGATTTATTCTCTTCAACTTTACTCATCATGTCTTCGAGGTAAAGTTGGTCTAAATCTTCTGTTTCTAACAATTTTATTAAACGATTTTTTAACGACTTGTAATTAGTTGAATTACAAGTATTTTTAACCTGAATAAGTAATTGTGTGTTGTATAATTTTACATCAACAGTTATTTCCGACTCTCTTTTAGTTGAATATTTTGCTGCATTTTCAATGAGTTCATTAAAAACTGTGGATACAGAGTTTTCATTTTTAGTATCCTTTGATGTAAGTTTATAAAAATTGGCAATAAAATTAGATGTTTGCCCACACCTTCTCCAATAGGTTATTAAATCTATTGGTTTTAAGTCTAAATGAACTACACCTTCGGCAGGTAGTCCTTCTGGGATTAAGTTAAAATCTCCAATAATTTCTGTTTTCATATTTAAGTTCTTTTTACTGTAACTATTGTAATGTCGTCAAATAATTCTGCATCGCCAATATATTCATATAAGTCTGTGGCAAGAGAATCTACAATTTCTTGTGATGATTTATTTCTGTGTTTTTCTAACGATTTTTTAAATCTTGTTATTCCATAAAATTCTTTTGATGGATTTTCTGCTTCTGTTACTCCATCTGTATAAAGCACCATTATATCTCCTTCATTTAAGTCAAATGTTTTTTCTGCAACATGCTTTTTTATGTCTGCCATTAACCCAATATAAATTCCTAAGTCAAGAGTATCAATTTCTTCTACTGTTTTACTATCTTTTCGGAGTATTAAAACTGTTTCGTGCTGACCTGTTATTGTAACTTTACCTTCTTTATATCTTAAAAAAGAGAGTGTTAGATTTCTAAAATCTTTTAATCTTGTTTGCACATTATTAAAAATAACTTTATTTACTTGAAGTAGAGCATCTGTTAACGACGTATTTGTTTCGTCAATAGTAGTTCTAAATGCTGTTTGTGTCATTAGCATTACAACTCCCGATTGCAATCCATGGTCTGTAACATCACCAATTCCAAATATTGTAGAGCCATCTTCTTGAGATAATACTTCGTAAAAGTCTCCTCCAACTTCTACTGCTGTATCCATTCTTGCTGCAACTTCAAGTCCATTGCAATTTTGGACTTCAGCTATATCTGGAAGAACAGACATTTGAATTTGCTTTGCAACATCAAGCTCCATGCCCATTCTCATATTATCGTTCTCGAGGTCATTCTTTTCCTCAGAGGCTATTTCTATATTTTTAACAACCTTTGGAATAATCTTTAATATATTACCAATTACACCTGCTTCAAAATAAGTAGGAATAAATGCTAATAATATAAACATAAGCCATATAGTAACAAAAACAGTTATTGCAATTGGTTGAATTTTTTCCTCCTTAACCGTTTCTTGCCATTCTATTGCTACTGGGTCGTTTTGAGCTATTTTTTCTTTCATTTCGGAGACTTGTTCTTTTGTCATAAGGTAATATTCAAAATCACCACCTTTGTCAGTATATCCTAAGAATAAACTTGCAATAGTTATAACAACCCAAACAATTGCGACTTTTCGATTTAGCACAGTTCCTACAATAAAAATTAGAATTGCAGAAAAAGCAAAATCAAATAATAGACTTGTTGCTGTATTGGGATTTGAATGCACACTTGCTAATGCAAATAGCATAATTATTATCATCGATGACCAAGCAGTAAATCTGGTCATAAATTTGTGTCCTTCTTGATTTTTGACTATAAGTCTAAGGTTATAGATAACAGAGAACAGATTAATGAAAAATATAAGTGGATAAAAAATTAAATCTCTTACAGGATCTGGAAGTCCACCAGAAACAATAAGTTGAGTTGTTATATGTAAAACAACCAAAAATACAAATGTGAGGTTTACTGCAATTAAAATTTTCCGTTTAGTATTTTTAAACGGCTCAGTAAGCATTGATGTTGATTTAGATAAAACATCGTTAGAAGATGTTGTTTGGTTCTCTGTATTCATATCTAGAGTTTAAATATTTATTTTTTTGATAATCCTTATGCTTTACAGTCAAATATTGTGATAAAATAATGCCGTAGGCATGGTATTTATGTAG
>JAOZQN010000915.1 GCA_029932195.1 Bacteroidales bacterium
ATTTGTTATTACATCACAATATTTGGCTGTAAACCGATGTGGATATAGCACTCCACTGGGGTGCTGTTTGCTGAATTTTATATATTTCTATCAATATATTGTACCGCTGGTGCAAAAAAAACAAATTCTCAATTCTTTATAAAAGCAAAAATCTATTGTTAAGAAACTTTTGGCACACTTATATAACAAAATAACATGAAAAAAGATACTTCTATAAAATTGTTTAATCAAAAACAAGTTCGCACACATTGGAACAAAGAGAGGAAAAATGGTATTTTTCTATTGTAGATGTGGTAGGTATATTGACAGACCAAACAACATATCAAGGAGGGCGTAATTACTGGAAGGTGTTAAAACACAGACTATTAAAAGAAGGCAATGAAACGGTTACAAATTGTAACCAGTTAAAAATGCAAGCACCTGATGGCAAAATGCGAAAAACAGATGTAGCTGATACAGAACAACTTTTGCGATTAGTTCAATCTAAAAATTTAAGAAAAATGAACAAATTCAATCAAAAGATATGAAAAAAGATACTTCTATAAAATTATTTAATCAAAAACAAGTTCGCACACATTGGGACAACGAAAAAGAAAAATGGTATTTTTCTGTTCAGGATATAGTAGAAATACTGTCGGAAAGTAAAGATGTAAAACAATATATAAAAAGAATGCGTACCCGAAATACTGAACTAAATCTCAACTGGGGTACAATTTGTACCCCAGTTGCAATGAGAGCGGCTGATGGTAAAATGCGAAAAATACAAGCATCTGATACCGAAGGTATTCTACGATTAGTTCAATCTATTCCGTCTAAAAAAGCCGAGCCTTTTAAGCAATGGCTCGCAAAAGTAGGTAGCCAAAGAATTGATGAAATAGATGACCCCGAATTAGCTTTTGAACGTGCTATGGAAACTTATCTTAAAAAAGGTTACAGCAAAGACTGGATAAATCAACGACTAAAAAGCATAGAAATCCGCAAAGAACTGACTGATGAATGGGACGAAAGAGGTGTTAAAAAAGGCATGGAATATGCTATTCTTACCAACGAAATAACCAAAGCATGGAGCGGTTTTACTACAAAAGAATATAAGGCTTTTAAAGATTTGAAAAAAGAAAACTTGCGAGATAATATGACTAATTTAGAACTCGTATTCAATATGCTTGCCGAAGCATCTACAACAGAAATATCAAAAGAAAAAGAACCAACTAATTTTAATGAGAACAAGGACGTTGCAAGAGAAGGAGGCGAAGTTGCTAATGTTGCTCGCAAACAATTAGAAAAAACAACTGGAAAAAAAATTATAAGTAATCAAAATGTAAAATCTTTAAAATCAGAAGACAATAAAAAATTAGACACAAAACAGAAAAACCAATTGCCAAAATAATTCAGTCTGTAAATAATCCATTGATGAGCCCACCCCAGCCCTGCCCAAAGGGAGGGAGTCCTTTTTTTCGTTTTTACCTTTCCCAAAGGGAAAGCAAAACTCCCTCCCTTTGGGA
>JAOZQN010000382.1 GCA_029932195.1 Bacteroidales bacterium
TTTTGAGACCTCTATTTTCTCCCTGCCATTTTTTCCAGCCGTTTGCAATTCCCGATTGCTTGGAGGCATACTTTATGCGAGTAGCACGGTCGTTGGTCATTGCTTCATTAATTACATTTAACTTGGCATCTCTAATTGCAATTTTTGCAGGATTAACTACCTGAGTAGTAAGCTCAACAGCATAAGAAGGAATATACTCTTCTGTAGAACCTGGATAACCAAAAACAAGAGTAAAATCGCCTTTTTGAACTCCTTTTAAAGATATTGGAAAGAATTTTTTAGGTGTAAAAGGTTTATTATCTGGTGAATAAACTGCTGGTTCGTTGTTCTCATCAGCATAAATTCTAAAAAGTGAAAAGTCGCCAGTATGACGAGGCCACATCCAGTTATCTGTGTCGCCACCAAATTTGCCAATTGCCGAAGGTGGTGCACCAACAAGTCTCACATCTTTATATACTTGCGATACGAATAAGAAATATTGATTGCCTTGAAAAAATGACTCAATTTCTAATTTATATTTATCTTCGTGCTTTGCTATAAGTTCTTTTACTAATTTTGCTGAATTAGCTTTTATTTTACTCGCTCTTGCTTCTTCTGTCATCTTTTTATTAATTCCTAATAAAATTTTATCAGTAACCTCTTCCATATAAACGAGAAATGTTACAGTAAGTCCAGGATTTGGCAATTCTTCTTCCGCACTTAAAGCCCAAAAACCATCTGTAAGATAATCGTGTTCCAACGAACTATGCTTTTGAATATTCCCAAAACCACAATGATGATTAGTGATTATCAGACCTTTCTCTGAAATTAGTTCGGCAGTGCAGCCTCCACCAAAAATCATAACTGCATCTTTCATCGAGGCATTATTTACATCGTAAATATCTTCTGCTGTGAGCTTAAAACCCTTTTTTTGCATGTCTTCAATATTGTATTTGTTCAAAAATATTGGAAGCCACATGCCTTCATCTGCTCGTAACTGACTGCTCGCCAATAATATTAGCGAAATTGATAATAAAATTATTCTGTTTTTCATTTAAAATTAAGTTTTGAAATTCAGAAGTTTTGAAATTTTGAAATTTTCATCTGGTGTAAAACCAATTCAAAACTTCAAAATTCAAAAATTCAAAAATTATTTATTTACATATTTCTTCTACTTCTGCAACTGTTTTTGGAATTGGTTTTCCGAGAACTTTTGCTCCGTTTTCGGTTACATGAATATCGTCTTCTAATCTTATACCTCCAAAATCTCTGTATTCTTCTACTTTTGAGTAATTTATAAAATCAGATAATTTATTTTCTTTTTTCCAAATATCAATTAAATCTGGGATAAAATAGCAACCAGGTTCTACGGTTATTACAAAATCTTTTTCTAATTTCCTTCCAAGTCTAAGGAACGCAAGCCCGAACTGTGTAGCTCGCTGATAATCACCATTATAACCAACATAATTTTCACCAAGTCCTTCCATATCGTGAACGTCTAAGCCTATCATGTGTCCGAGTCCGTGAGGATAAAATAATGCGTGTGCACCTGCTGCAACAGCCTCATCTACATTGCCTTTCATCAAACCTAAATCTTTTAAGCCTTGTGCAATAATTTTAGCAGTAAGCAAGTGAGTTTCTCTGTATGGCTTGCCAATTTTAATATCTTTAATTGCCTCAATATTAGCTTTTAATACAATTTCGTAAATTTCTTTTTGGCGAGTGCTAAACTTACCACCAACTGGTGTAGAGCGAGTTATATCGCTTGCATAACTCATTGTAGATTCTGCACCAGCATCGGTTACAAGAAATCGACCCTCTTTGAGCGTATTTCCATAATAATTGTTGTGAAGCGTTTGCCCATTGGTAGTTACAATTACGGGGAACGAAACGGGTCCGCCATGCGAAAGCGAAATTCCTTGAATTGCTCCTGCAATTTCACGCTCTACAACTCCGGGTTTTGCCATTTTCATTGCAGTTGTGTGCATTAAATATGCTACGTCCACCATTTTTGAAATTTCAGCAATTTCGTATTTATCCTTTTTTGAACGAAGTTTTACAACAGCCTTAATCAATTCCTCTGATTTATAATTATTCACAAAAGGACATTTCATGCCAAGCCAAGTTGCCAATTGGAATTTCGTTTTTTGGCGATAGGCTGGTGCAAAATGAATTTTTCGACCTTTTAAAATGGCATTGCTCAAATAGTTTTGCAAATCATTGAGTGGTAAAGTTTTGGTTATTCCAACATCGTCTGCTTGTTTTTTAATTGTTGGCAAACTTCCCATCCAAATAATATCGTCTATTGTTAGCTCATCGCCAAAAATTATTTGCTCGCCACTATCTAAGTCAATAAATCCTGCAAGATTTGCTTGATTTATTCCAAAAAAATAAAGGAACGAACTATCTTGACGAAATGTGTAAATATTTGCAGGATAGTTAAATGAGGTATCTTGATTTCCGGGTAATAAAATTATTCCGTTTTCAACTTCTTCGGCAAGTCTCTTTCTTCTGTTGATGTAAATTTCTTTTTTAAACATGTTGTTGATATATTATTGTAATAAAAACTAAAAAAAACAAATATATAAATAAATAATAGATTGTTAAAAATAAATTTAAAAACTTCTTTGTTTATTGTTATTTTTTTCTTTTCTTTGAACTATAAATTTTGCGAGAAATAATGTAATTTATTTAGACATTCTTTACAAGTGCCAATTTCTACACTAATTTTGAAATTTTAAAATACTCGCTAACAAGAGTAAACTTCAATTCTAAAATTACAAAAAAGGGCGTTTTTCACGAGTGCCAATTTCGGCGTTACTTTTGAAATTTTAAAATGCTCATTTACAAGGGTAAACTTCAATTCTAAAATTACAAAAAAGCCTTGAAATTGACACCCGTAAAAAACGCCAAAAAAAGTATTGAACTTGACACTCGTGAAAAACGCCTTTATTTTAATATAAAAACTTTAAAACAATAAAAAATGGCAGATTTAGCATATTCCTTATTTAAGTTACTGGAAAAAGATAATATTAGTTTTATTTATCAGGGAGATTTTACTAATCCTATTTTAGGAATGGCTACCGATTTAATAAAAAATCATGCGAACGATGAGGTAGGATTTCGTAAATTACGAAATAAACTTTCTTTTTTAATGATAGAGAGCTTTCAAAACATTGTTAGATATGCAGATAGTCATCGTGCAAATGAGCTAAACCTTGCCGACGAACTTTTTATTACCAGAAATATTGGAGACCTCTTTTATATTGCAACTTCTAATATTGTGGAAAATGAAAAAGTTGGAATTGTAAAAGGAAAATTGGACAGTATCAATAACCTAGATAAAAAAGAGCTAAAAGATTTATATGTTAAAATTCTTAGAAACAAACAATTAACGGAGCAAGGTGGAGCAGGCTTGGGTTTTATAGAAATGGTAAGAAAATCTAACGAAAAAATAGATTTTGACTTTGAACAAATTAACGAAGAGTTGTCTATTTTTTATTTTCAGCTAAAAATAAAAAGTAAACTTATTGAAAATCTTGATAAAGAAAGCCTTATAAGTATTGATGAGACAAAAACAATGCACAAAATAATAAGTGAAGAAAAAATAGTGCTTATTCATAAAGGTTTTTTTGAAGAGAGCTCTGTTATCACAATATTATCTATGGCAGAGGACAACGTTAGAGACGAATCCATGAAACAAAGAAGGCAACTTTATCATGTTATGGTGGAAATTTTGCAAAATATTAGCAAACATTCTCATAAAAATAAAGATGACGAAAAAGAAGGTATTTTTGTATTGGCAGAAAAAAATGGTAATTTTATTGTCAGTGGAGGTAATTTCATTAAAAATTCTGATTTAAAAGGATTAAAAAAATACCTAATAAATTTGAGTAAAATGTCAAAAGATGATTTGAATATTCTTTATAAAAAAATTTTGAGAGGAGACGGAATTCCTGATAATATTACAGGAGGACTGGGTTTTATTGACCTTTTTAGAGTAGCAAAACAACCAGTTGATTTTTTATTTACTGAAATAAATAACGAATTAAGTTTTTATACAATAAAAGTAGTAATTTAAATAATTAAAATAACTCTCTCTGTAAATAATCCATTGACAATCCATAGCCCCACCCCAACCCTCCCAAAGGGAGGGAGCTTTGCTTTCCCTTTGGGAAAGGTAAAAACGAAAAAAAAGAACTCCCTCCCTTTGGGAGGGTTGGGGTGGGCTTATCAATAGATTGTTTACAGACTAAAATAACTTACAAATAATTTTATCTAAATACAGATTAATCCCATAAATAGAAATGGAAAAAATTAAAGTTTACGATAGAGAATTTACGAAGTCAATCTCGTCGGAAGAAATTCAGAAGCAGGTAAAAAGAATAGCAGAAGAAATGAATAAAGATCTTGAAGGTAAAGATGTTATCTTTTTGGGAATATTAAACGGTGCATTTATGTTTGCCTCCGATTTGATGAAAAAGATAGATATTGATTGTCATATAACCTTTCTGAAAGTAGCCTCATATCAAGGAACTACGAGTAGTGGAAAAGTAAAAAGACTTATTGGCATCAATGAAAATATTGAAGGAAAAACAGTTGTGATAATTGAAGATATTGTAGATAGTGGAATAACAATGGATTATATCCTAAAACAACTACGAGGCTACGAACCCAAAGAAATAAAAATAGCAACTCTACTTTTTAAACCTGAAGCATTTCAAAAAGACTTTGAAATTCACTACAAGGCAATAACAATACCTAACGATTTTATTGTTGGTTATGGTCTTGACTATGAAGGATATGGTAGAAATTTAGAAGATATTTATACTGTTGTAGATTAGGTAATAACTTAAAATAATTAAAAACTTGGCATTTTTTACGAGTGTCAAGTTCAAGGCTTTTTTGAAATTTCAGAATTGAAGTTTACCTCTGTAAATGAGCATTTTAAAATTTCAAAAGTAACATGCCGTTAGGCACTTGGCACTCATGAAAAACGCCAAAATTTTTAAAGCATAAAGATAAAAGGAATCTACTGAGAATAAATATCTTATAAGCTTTAAGATGCAAAAAAATAAATACGACTACTTACACAATCAATACTTTTATGTTATGCCGTTCTTTTAGGCGTAAGCAAAATTATTCATTATTTATATCACTCTTAAACAATGAAAAATATAATTTTATTTGGAGCACCTGGTGCAGGCAAAGGCACGCAAGCAAGAAAAATAGTTGAAGCTTATTCTCTAATCCATTTTTCTACTGGAGATATTCTGAGAAGTGCAATAGAAAAAAAGTCAAAACTTGGAGTTGAAGCACAAAAATTCATGAAAAAAGGCGAGCTTGTGCCAGATAACTTAGTTATAGGATTGATAGAAGATAAAATTTGTGCAAATAAAAATGCAAAAGGTTTTATCTTCGATGGCTTTCCTCGAACAGTAGAACAAGCAATAGTATTGGATAAGTTACTGGAACGGATTGAAAAGCCAATTTCCAAAATGATAAGAATACTTGTTGAAGAAGAAGAGCTGATAAAGCGGCTTAAAAATAGAGCAATAGAACAAGACAGACCAGATGATAAAAAAACAGAAATTATTGAAAATAGAATAAAAGTATATCTTGAAAAAACCTTACCAGTAGCTGCTTATTATAAAAACCAAAATAAACTAACAGAAATAAAAGGAGAAGGAACAATAAATGATATTTTTGAGCGAATTTCTAAAATCTTATAGCTGTTTAATTTGAATGCCTTAAAATCGTCACTTTTAAAGGTCTATTTTAGCATTATGCTTCGTTAAAAAAGATTACCAGATAAGCAATATGCAAATATTTTTTGCCTTGCCTAATACAAAAATAGCCTCTTTAAAAAGCGACGATTTTATACAGCTACCTACTTACTAAACCGTTAGAGATGACGGTTTAGTATAATACCATTTTGAAACCTGAAATAAAACACAACAACCAATGAAAAAGAAATTAACAATAATTTTTAAAGGCACAGAAATAAAAGAAATTATAGACTTATCTAACCTACAGACCTCAAAAAACACTGATTTAAACTAATTGTAAAGTTTTATGTTACAGT
>JAOZQN010000383.1 GCA_029932195.1 Bacteroidales bacterium
AAAAATATAAAAATAATTTAAAATAAATTTGGTTTTTAACACAGTATCTAATTCATTTAAGTATAAATGAGTATTTTAAAATTTAAAAAGTAATGATGCTGATAGGCACTTGGCACTCGTGAAAAACGCCGTTTTCTTTTTATAAATAAAGTGTGGGAATTCTGCAAAGCAAAATTCCCACAAGTATTTATAATATCTGATCTATCTATTTTTTAGATTTACTTTTCTTTTTCTTTTTCTTCATTCTTTTTTCTTTTTTTCTTTGTTCTTCTGCTACTCGTATCGCTTGTTCTTCTTTTGTTTCGTTAATAAATTTTTGTTGTGCTTCTTTGGCTTCTTCTGTTTGCTCTTTCTTAACGAGTTCTTTTTTCTTCTCTTCTTTCTTTTCTTCTTTTTTTAATGTGTCAAAAGCTACTGGAGTTGCTATAAATAGCGATGAGTAAGTTCCTACTAATACACCAATCATAAGTGCAAATACAAATCCTCTAATAACTTCTCCACCAAAAAGGAAAATAATAAATAAAACGAAGAATGTTGTTAAAGATGTATTTAATGTTCTACTCAAAGTGCTATTTAGTGCTGCATTTATATTCCCGGAAACACTTCTTTTTGGGTGTAGGTTAAAATATTCTCTCACACGGTCAAATACAACCACTGTATCATTTACAGAATATCCAACAACCGTTAGAAGTGCAGCTATAAATGCTTGATTTATTTCTAATGAGAACGGCAAAATTCCGTAGAAAATAGAGAATAAACTAAGAACAATTACTGCATCATGGATAAGTGCTACGGTAGCTCCAAGTCCATATTGCCAGTTTTTAAATCTCACAAATATGTAAAGGAAAATAACAAGTAACGAAAATAATACGGAGTAAATTGCTGATACCTTAATATCATGTGCAATTGTTGCTCCTACTTTTTGAGAATTTAATCTATATTCGTCTAGGAATTGTTCAAGTGTTGTGCCATTTGCTAATAATGGTTTTAAACCTGCATACAATAACTCATCTACCTTATTTTCAACTTCTACACTTTTATTATCTATTTCGTATTTTGTTGTAATTTTCACCTGATTAGACGAACCATAAGTTTTTACTTCTGGTGCTTCGCCAAATTGTTCTTTTAATAAACTAGCTATTTCTACTGTATTAGCAGTAGTATTTGCTTCAAATCTAACAATAAAAGAACGTCCACCAAGAAAATCTACTCCTTGATTTAATCCTCTTATAGATAATGAAGCAATACCAAGAACAAGGATAGCTCCCGAAATGATATAGAACATTTTTCTTTTTCCAAGAAAATCAAATTTTGTATTAGCTAAAATATTTTCAGTTAATTTTATAGAAAAACTTATTGCTTTGTCTTTTGCTAAGAATGCCTCAAAAATTAATCTTGTAATAAAGATTGCTGTAAATAACGAAGTTAGAATACCAATAACAAGTGTAGTAGCAAAACCTTGAATAGGTCCGTGTCCAAAAGTGTATAAAATTACACCTGTTAAAAGTGTTGTAATATTGGCATCAATAATAGCAGAATACGCATGTCTGTAACCATCTTTTATGGCAAGTTTCATCCCTTTTCCGTTACGAAGTTCCTCTCTAATACGCTCGTAGATAATAACATTCGCATCAACCGACATACCAATTGTGAGGACAATACCAGCAATACCAGGCAGTGTTAGAACTGCTCCAAGTGAAGCAAGAACTCCAATTATAAAGAACATATTAGCAATAAGTGCAATATTGGCAACCAAACCAGCACCTTTATAATAGAACACCATGTAAACCAAAACAAGAAGGAATGCAATTAAGAACGAAGTCATACCTGCATTTATAGATTCCTTACCAAGAGAAGGACCAACATGATTAAGTTCCTCAATAGAAACTGAAATAGGTAGTTTACCTGATTTTAATACGTTCGCAAGGTCTTGTGCTTCCGAAATAGAAAAATTACCAGTTATTTGTGAGCTTCCACCTTTAATTTCTCCATTTACGTTAGGATAAGAATAAACATAATTATCAAGAACAATTGCAATTTGTTTACCAACATTTTCTCTTGTAATTTGAGCCCATGTTTGAGCACCACTACCATTCATGGTCATGCTTACTTCTGCACTACCTTTCATTTGGTCAAAATCGTGGCGAGCATTTGTAATAACATCTCCTGTAAGTTTCGCTCTTCCTTTATTATCTGTTTTTATAGCTATAAGTTCGTAAATACTTTCTGTTTTATCCCAGTAAGGAGACTTTATCGCCCATACAAAACGTAAATCTCTTGGAAATAATGCTTTAACTTCTGGAAGAGCAAGGTATTTATTTATTGTATCTCTATCTTCCTTTTTTGAAAAACCTACAGCAGCACCACCAATTAGTTGCCCCTGTTTGTCTGTAATTGGAACAAGAATAGCAAATAAAGGATTATCTTTTCTTTGTTTTTCTATATTATCTACCCCCCCTAAAGTATCAATATTATTGATAAGTGAATCTTGTGGTAAATTGTCTATTATTGAAATTGTATCTATATCAGGATTTATAGTATCATTATCAACAACTTCTTTAATTTCACTTTTATCTAAATGTTTTTTTATAAGAACATTAGCATCTTTTAGATATTGAAAAACTTCCGTAACATCGTAGGTTTCGTAAAACTCTAACATTGCTGTTTTACTAAGTAAATCTCTAACCCTTCTTTCGTCCTTAACTCCTGGAAGCTCTATTAAAATACGACCAGCTTTACCGTCAAGTTCCTGTATATTAGGTTGTGCAACACCAAAACGGTCAATCCTTGTTCGTAGGATATTGAACGAGTTATCAATTGCTGATTTTGACTCTACTGCAAGAATTTTTAAAACATCTTCGTTAGAAGTGCTATAATCTACCTGCCCTTTAAGTTGTTGAGATTGAGCAAATATAGATGCTAATTTTCCATTTGGAGCTAAATCTTTGTAGGCTTCTCCAAATAGTGCAATAAATTCTTTATTACTATTTTTACTTTGCTCATCGGCAATTTCTAATGCTTTTAAGAATAATGGATCTTGGCTGTCGTTTGCAAGTCCTTTTACCAGTTCAGAAATAGATACTTGTAGTATAACATTCATACCACCTCTAAGGTCTAATCCAAGATTTAATTCTCTTTGCTGACAATCGTTAAAAGTATATTTTTTTAACCAAAAGAAGTTATAAGCTTCTTCGTTTCCCATTGAGTCTAAATAACTTGCTTCTTTAGAAAAGTCTCCATCGGCATATTCTACGGCACGGTTTTTTACTTTATTTGCATGAAAAGTAAAAGATAATTGATAAAGTGCCACAAGTGCTAAGGCGATTGCAACTAATCTAATTGCTCCTTTGTTTTGCATTTGATAATTTTTTAAAAGTTCTTAATATTCATTATTTTGTTGTTTTAATAAAGTTCTTAAAATCAATATAATAAAAAAAATAACATTGAAATTTTAGATATAAACTAATTCTCAAAACTTTTCAATGTAATGTTTTGATTTACACATTTTTAACTAATGTAATTAGACTCTAAAAGCTTGATTTAAACAGTTAATTCGCTTTTTCTAAAAGAATTGCAAAGATATTATTTTTTTTAATTTTACAACAAAAACATTTTATTTTTTTTAATTTATTTTTATTTAAAGTTTGTAAAGTTATAAAGTTTTAAAGTTAAAAGTTCTATTTTTTGAAATAAAAACTTATGTTACAATTCCTTA
This sequence comes from Bacteroidales bacterium, assembly GCA_029932195.1. Lineage (GTDB taxonomy): Bacteria > Bacteroidota > Bacteroidia > Bacteroidales > JAOZQN01 > JAOZQN01. The sequence continues at coordinate 3,716 of JAOZQN010000383.1, forward strand.
ACTTTACTCTGTTTTTTTAATTTGAGGTTTAAATTAGTTACTCACAAAAAGCAAAATCATTTTATAAGTAGGTTGCTGTATAAAAGCAATACTTTTTAAAGAGGCTGTTTTTGTATTAGGCAAGCAAAAAATATTTGCATATTACTTATATGGTAATCTTTTTTAACGAAGCATAATTCTAAGATAGACGATTTTAGATAGCTACTTATTGCCAACCTCTACTACCAATTGTATATTTTATAAATTATCAACTCTGAACTGTAATAACTATTTTCCGTTTGCCTCCGTAGTTTCTAAATTCGCAAAAATAGATTCCTTGCCAAGTGCCAAGATTTAATTTATGATTTGTAATTGGAATGTTTACAGAACTGCCCAACAATGAGCTTTTTATATGTGCTGGCATATCGTCTGCTCCCTCAAAAATATGGGTAAAGTATGGTTGGTTTTCGGGAATAATATTGTTCATTATATTTTCAAAATCCACTCTAACAGAAGGATCTGCATTTTCATTTATTGTAATTCCTGCGGAAGTATGTTTTACAAAAACATTTACGATTCCATATTTTGGCAAAGTTTTAAGATGCTTTTTTATCTCAGAAGTTACTAAATGATAACCTCTTGAGTAGGCAGGTAAAGTTATTTCGTATTGTTGAATCATAATATAATGAAGTTTTAAAAATGAAATTTTAAAATTAAAAAAAAGATTGAACTTACAAAAAATAGAATTTCAAAATTAGGTTAATTTTGATTTTCTCAATATAAATTTTACTTTTGCGAAATTCTTATTTTTTACAATTAATTGATGTAAAACAACGAAATTAATCATTGAGTCCACTCCGACAAGCGTCTTTTAGCCAAACTCTGCGTTGGATACAAATTTTAAAATCCTCATTTACAGTAGTAAACTCCGGTTCTAAAATTTATATCCGCCTTGATTTTGGCAAAAATACACTTATCGGAGCGGACTCAACATTAAAAAATATCAAACTATGAAGCAGGTAACACGAATTATAACTGTATTACTATTAACAATTGTGAGTATAACAACTTTTGGACAAGACAACAAAGAGCTTGTAAAAGAAAAATTTAAAGTATATGGAAATTGTGAAATGTGTAAAACAAAGATTGAAACGACCGTAAAATCTATTGAAGGAGTTGAATATGCCAAATGGAATCTGAATACGCTTAAATTAAAAATCAAGTATGATGATTCTAAAACAGACTTAGTTACAATAAAAAAAGAAATTGCCTTAGTTGGTTACGATACAAAAGAATTTCGTGCAACCGAAGAGGCCTACAACAAACTACATTCATGTTGCAAGTATCTTAGACCAAAACCATTAAAAAACAAATAATTTAATTTTTAACCTAAAAAAACACTTTATCATGAAAAAAACACTTCTTTTTAGTATCGCTATGTTATGCGTATTATTTGCCTTTCCTCAAACAACTGCGACCAATTTTAATGTTGCAGATTGTAATGATGTTAATCACGAACTTTTTGCTGAGTTAGATGATAATAAAGTTATTATTATTGCTTGGGTTATGCCTTGTGGTGCCTGTATTGCTCCTACATTGGAGTCTTATACGGCGGTGCAAGATTATTCTGGTTCAAATCCTAATCAAGTTTTATTTTATATGGTTGATGATTATGCAAATACCACTTGCTCTACTCTAAATAATTGGGCTAACACTTATGGAATGAATAATACTGATGCGTTTTTTTCTGACGCAGATATAAAAATGTCTGATTATGGGACGAATGGTATGCCTAAAATTGTTGTTGTTGGCGGTCCTTCTCATAAAGTTTATTTTAATAAGAATTCAAGTGCTACTGATATAAAATTAGCAATTGATGAGGCTATTGCTGATTGTAATGTGCAGCCTGTAAATGAAATAAGTAAAACTAATTTTGGATTAACACTTTTTCCAAATCCTGCCCAAAACAATATCACGGTGAGTTATAATACAGACGAAAAATCTGAAATAACTTTAGAGATTATAAATATGTTGGGAGAGACTGTTGAAACAATTTTAAACTCCAACCATAATATAGGAAACAACGAAATACAGTTCAATACAAATAAACTACCAGAAGGTTATTATTTTATGAAAATAAAATCTAAAAATGACATGCAAGTTGTAAAATTCATTATAAATCGTTAATAAACACATAGAGACTAAATAAGTTCTGAAATTATGCGAAGTTATTTCATGAGTTCCTAAGAAAACACACAAAATTATGCGTTATATATTATTAATAATACCAATGCTTTTTATATTTATAGAAAGCAATGCTCAGGGGTGTTGTTCAGGAGGAGT
>JAOZQN010000384.1 GCA_029932195.1 Bacteroidales bacterium
ACAAATATATATTAGGAAGTAAAACACCTAAAATTCAGTGATTTATAATTTCAACTCAAAATCCAAAATTAATAAAAGATTTTTAATTACTATTGTTCAAGCAAAAGTCAAATCACCAATTCAATAAATAACCAAATAACCAATGAATAAACTAGTAGAATGTGTCCCTAATTTTAGTGAAGGACGTGATATGTCTGTTATTAAACAAATTACAGACGAAATAGAAGCAGTAGAAGGAGTAAAACTTTTGGACGTGGATCCCGGAAAGGCAACAAATAGAACTGTTGTAACAATTGTGGGAACACCAGACGAAGTTGTAGAAGCTGCTTTTAGAGCAATCAAAAAAGCATCGGAAGTTATTGATATGAGCAAACATACGGGCGAACACCCACGTATGGGGGCAACAGACGTTTGTCCATTTGTGCCTATCGCAAACATGACAATGGAAGAGACCGTAAAATATGCTCACAAACTTGCCAAAAGGGTAGGAGAGGAGCTTGAAATTCCTATCTATTGCTACGAATTTGCCGCAAAAGAAGACAAAAGAAAAAATCTTGCAAACTGTCGTTCGGGAGAATATGAAGGTTTGGCAAACAAATTTACAAACTCAGAATGGAAACCAGATTTTGGACCAGCAAAATTTAATCCACAAACGGGAGCAACAGCAATTGGAGCAAGAAATTTTCTTGTTGCATACAATTTTAATCTTAACACTACTTCCACTCGCCGTGCTAATGCTATCGCTTTTGATGTTCGTGAAGCAGGACGATTGAAAAAAGAAGGAGGAATTGGTGGAAAAACAGTGAAAGATGAAAATGGTAAACCTGTGAGAACTCCTGGAACTCTCAAAAAAACAAAAGCAATAGGTTGGTTTATAGAGGAATATGGTGTTGCACAAATATCAATGAATCTTACTGATATTACTGTAACTTCTATCCATAAAGCCTTTGATGAAGTAGAATTGAGATCTAGAGAAAGAGGAATTAGAGTAACAGGTTCGGAACTTGTTGGGCTTGTGCCTTTGCAAGCTATGCTTGATGCAGGAAAACATTATCTGCAAAAACAACAACGCTCCATAGGTATTGATGAAGCAGAAATTATTAAAATTGCTGTTAAATCACTCGGACTTGACGAGCTTAAACCATTCAATCCGCAAGAGCGAATTATAGAATATATACTTGCAAGTGACGAAAATCGTCCGTTAATAAAAATGACAATGGAGGGTTTTGCTAACGAAACTGCCTCAGAATCACCAGCTCCAGGAGGAGGTTCGGTTGCGGCATATTTGGGAGCAATTGGAGTTTCGCTCGGAACAATGGTTGCAAACCTATCGGCACACAAACGTGGTTGGGACAATCGCTGGGAAGAGTTTTCTATTTGGGCGGAAAAAGGTCAGCAATACAAAAAAACGTTGCTCAATCTGGTTGATGAAGATACAAATGCTTTTAATAAAATTATGGAAGCATTTAGATTACCAAAATCTTCTACAGAAGAGAAAGCTACTCGCCTTCAAGCAATTGAAGATGCTACAAAAGGAGCAATTGAAACACCACTACAAGTTATGCGAATTTCGTATAAATCTATGGAAGTGATGAAAGCGATGGCAGAAAATGGTTTGCAAGCATCAATTAGTGATGCAGGTGTAGGAGCTTTGGCGGCTCGTTCGGCTGTTATGGGGGCTTTTTTGAACGTAAAAATAAATACTGCTGATTTAAAAGATAAAATATTTTTGGAAAAAGTTATGGCCGAAGCAAAAGATATTCAAGAAAAAACTATTAAGTTAGAAAATCAAATACTTGATATTGTGAATGATAAATTATAATTAATAGTTTTTGATATTTTATTGTTTAAATCCAATTTTTATTTTTGAAAAAAGTAAAAGTTGGATTTTTTTGTTATTATGTTTTAAATTCGTATGTTTGTTGTCTGTTTTTGCAAATATTTTTGTTAATTTATATTTTTTGGATTGTTTATTGTATTGCTAAAGTTTGAAATTGAGCATTTTTATCGTTAAGTTAATATTGAATAATTCTTTAACCTGATTAATTCATAAACTTTCTATTACAATGCCAAAAAACACATCATTATTGACAATCCTCAATTTTTATTTTTTCTAAATAGCTCGCTATTTTTTCAAATATAAAACTTTGCGGTTGCCAATACTGACGCACTTTTTGACCTTTCATAACAAAAGTTAATGAATTAATCAGGTTAAAAAAAGAACTTTCCTATTTGCTTTTGTTAAACTAAGTAGTATGACAAAAATTCCTTGACAATAAGAAAAATATAATATTCTGATTGTGAGGAGTAAACCAATTATTAATTGTTCATTAACTTCCTATTTGTCAAGCGAAAACGAATTAAAAATTAAACATTTAAAACTAATCACTTATTTATGAGAAGATACTTACTTTTATTTATCCTATTTGTTCCACTGCTATCTGTTGCACAGAAGTTTTCTGACAACCAGATAAAGGGAGCTTATGTTTTTCGTTTTATGCAGAATATAAAATGGGAAGATGAGAAGAATATGGATAAATTTCAAATAGCTATCTATGGAAATGATACTACAATGCTTCCTATTTTGAGATTGCTTGCAAAATCAAAAAAAATTAGAGGGCATGAAATAGAAGTCAAATGGTATAATGAAATTTTTCAGCTAAAAGATAAAAATATTAACTTGCTATATATTACTAAGGATAAAAATTATGAGATAAAAGAACTTTATTACCAACTTTATGGACAAAACATACTTTTTATTTCTGATGACAATAAACAAAAAATCTACATAATGATAAATTTTATTTATGGAGATGATACAAAAATAAGTTTTGAATTAAACTCAAAAACAGTAGAAGAACAGGGAATAACCATCTTGCCTGACCTTATGCTTAAAGGTGGCACAGAGTTAGATGTTAGAGAACTGTATAAATTAAAAGAAGAAGAGCTTAAAATAGAACAAGAAAAGGTTAGAGAAGGGCAACTATTAATAAAACAACAAACAGCAGAGATTGAAATAAAAAAAGAAGAAATAGAGAAACAAAAAGAAAACATTGCAAAACAAAAAGAAGAGATTATTTTACAGAGTGAACAAATAGAGGAACAAATGAATAATCTTTCTATTATTCAGGAGGATGTGAAAGAACAGCATAAATTATTAAAAGCAAAAGTAGCAGAATTACGAAATCAAGAAGTTTTGATTAATCAACAGCAGGCAAATATAGACGAAAGTAAACGATTACTTGACGAACAAAATGCAAAAGTAGAAGAGCGTAATAAAATACTTGCCGAACAAGAAAAGAAAATAGCAGAACATAAAAAATTAATTGAAAATCAAGGAAACACATTAACAGCACAGAAAGGAACAATAAATTCTCAGAAAGGGTGGATGCTTGCAATGGGATTAGTAATTTTATTAGTATTATTTCTAGTTATTATTATATTTAGAAACCTTAGTGCTAAACGAAAAATAAATAACGAATTAGCAGGGAAAAATGTAGCAATACTTCAAAAAACACAAGAAGTAGAGTCGCAAGCCGAAGAGTTAAGAGCTATAAATGAGGAACTTGAAAAGTTATCTATTGTTGCAAGCGAAACAGATAATGCGATAGTAATTATGAGCCAAGAAGGTGATTTCGAGTGGGTTAATGATGGATTCACAAGGCTTTATGGCTTTTCTTATGAAGAAATGATAAGTAAATATGGCAAAAATATAAAAGATTCTAGCAATAGTAGAGATATAGGCGATAAAATAAATATTTGTATTAATGATAAAGAAAGTGTTATTTATGAAAATAAATTAGAAACAAAAGCAGGTAAAGCTATTTGGGTTCAAACAACAATGACTCCAATAATTGATACTTTTGGAAATGTAACGAATTTAGTTGCAATAGACTCTGATATTAATAAAATGAAAGAAGCAGAGTCTGAAATTAATCAAAAAAATGCAGAATTAACAGCTCAAAGAGATGAACTTACTACACAAAAAGAACATATTGAGGAACAAAACAAGCACATTACCAGTAGTATAAATTATGGAAAAACTATTCAAGCTGCAATTTTACCTTCGCATGCAGAAATGAATAATTATTACGAAAGTTTTTTATTATTTAAACCGAAAGACATTGTTTCTGGAGATTTTTTCTGGTTTACAGGAGTTAAAGATGCCAAACAACAAACTTCTTTTGTTGCTGCAGTAGATTGCACAGGGCATGGAGTTCCTGGAGCATTTATGTCTATGATTGGTAGTAGATTATTAAATGAAATTGTTACAGAAAAAGGTATTACTTCACCAAAAAATATACTTACGGAATTGAGTAATAATATTGTAAAAGCATTAAGACAAAAAGAGACTAATAACCGAGATGGCATGGACGTTTGTCTGTGTAAAGTAGAAAAAGAAGAGAGTCAATCAAAAATAACTTTCTGTGGAGCAAAAAGAGACCTTATTTTTTATAAGAAAAAAGAAGGAGAAATAAATTTATTGAAAGCAGATAGAAAAACCATTGGGGGAATATTTTTATCGAAAAATAAAACTGAATTTGTTAATCAAGAATTAATACTAAAAAAGGGAGATGTTATGTATCTCACAACAGATGGCTTTATTGACCAAAATGACTACAACAGAAAAAGATATGGCACACCAAGACTTTTAGCCTTTTTGGAAAAAATAAAAGATAATAAATTAACGAAACAAGAGCAAATGTTGGAAGAAGAGTTAGCCAGATGGCAACAAAATGAAATCCAACGAGATGATATTACAATAATTGGCGTGAAAATTTAATTTTGTTCAGATTACTAAACGAAAACTTGATAGAGTAAAAGAAATTTCTTTTACTCTATTTTTTTATAAATAGTTCTATTTTACGAAGTTAAAAAACTCTGACTATAAGGTTTTTAAGCACCAATAGTGCAATAATCAATAACCTTGTTAGAGAGGGCAAGGACAAACTGAATAACAGTATTTTAGCGGCAAAGGTGCTAAATCATTTGCATATAGATAACGCATCTGTGGTGCTAAAACTTAATATGAAATTTACTTGCCTTACAGGCAAGCCTGTTGATTATCATGCCTTTGGCGTTTGTTTTTAACTTCATAAAGTAGAAATAGGCATTTTATTTAACTATAAAATCTATAAAGCCTCTTTAATTTCTTTTGCAATATCTCTAACTTTTTGTTTTACAATATTTTCGTCTATTGTTAAAATAACATCATTTCTCATAATAATCTTTCCATTAATTATAACATCGGTAACTTCGTTTCCTAGAATAGTGTAAACAATTGCAGAATAAACATCATAAATAGGGGTTGCGTTAGGTTCATTTGTGTCAATGAGAATAATATCTGCTTTTTTGCCAATTTCTAATGAGCCTATTTCGTCTTGTTTTCCTATTACTGTGGCACTTCCAATTGTAGAAGTTCTAACAACACTCTCGGCAGGTAATACTGTGGGATTCATTGTGTTAAGTTTATGAAGAAGGGACATAACGTGCATTTCTTCAATCATATTTAGATTGTTGTTGCTTGCAGCACCATCTGTTCCTAGTCCCACTTCTGCATTTGCTGCCATAAGTTCTGGAATTGGTGCTACTCCACTGCAAATTTTCATATTACACTCTGGATTGTGAGAAACTCCAACTCCTTTTTCTGCAATAATCTTAATATCCTCTTCTGTAAGCCAAACACAATGTGCTGCAATCACATTATCGCTCATAACTCCAAGGCTGTCAAGATATTGAACTGGTGTAAGATGATAAGTTTCCATAATAGAATCCATTTCCCATTTAGTTTCCGAAACATGGATATGAAATGGTAAGTTATTGTCGTCAGCAAGTTTTTTGGCTTCTTGAATAAGACTTGGTGCACAAGTATAGGGCGAATGAACTGCCACTCCAACAGTTACTAACGGGTCATTTTTGTATTTTTTTATTAGCATCTTAATGTAATTCATTCCATCGGTTGGGGTGGGGGTAAGGTGTTAATAATTTGATATTTCATCAAAAAAAGTTCCCCCAGTTTTTG
>JAOZQN010000385.1 GCA_029932195.1 Bacteroidales bacterium
TTTTTTTTTAATTTTTTATCTTTTTTTTGATACTGGCTGTGTAGTTACTATTTTTCTTATCTTTGTATAAAATGTTTTTCAAAATTTAATATCATAAAAAATGCAGACAACATATAATTTACAAACTTCGGAGTTGAATACCGCTTTTATAACGTCCATAAAAAATCTATACCAAAATAAAAAGATAGAAATAATTATTTCGGAAGTTATAGACGAAACAGAATATTTGCTTCAAAATCCGATTAATAAAGAAAAGTTACTACAAGCCGTAAATAATGTAGAAGCGGATAAAAACATGAAAGAAATAGACTTAGAACAAATAAAAAGCCTACTAAAATCAATCAATTAACTCACAACTCCATGTTTTCTTTTTGTTAGCCAGTCCTTTTCATTTTCTATTTTAGACATTTTTCATGAGTGCCAATTTCAAATACCCATTTTGAACTCAGCACTCATAAAAAACGCCAAAAAATTATTTCTTTTTCAATACATCTTCAAGAACAGTTCCTTGTAGCATATTTCCAAAAACTTCGGCAATACTTTTGCCACCAATAATTGAAAGTGGAGCCATAGATTCTGCCATTTTTTCTGCAAGTGCTTTGTCGCCAAATGCTTGTAGTGCGGCAATAAAGTCTGGCGAAATAGCTTCTGCTTTTTTCGCAATTGCTTCTACTTCCGATTTTATTAATAAAAGTTTTTGTTCTAATTGCTTTTGCGAAAGCTCAAGGGCAAGTTCTTGGTCTGCCTTAGTTACAGCACGTTTGCCGTCGCTTATTTGTGCCAATACACCCTGTTCCGATAACTCTGCATTAAGTTCTGTTTGTTTTGTTTTTATTTCTGTATTAATTTTTGCAAGACTCAAAAGCAAACCTTTCTCAATAAGTTCTAACTGTAAATCAACAGTTTGTTTGTTAGTTTCCGATTTCTCAACGGCGATTTTACGATAAATTTCTTCTGTCTCTTTCGTAAATTTATAATCTTTCTGACGGGTTGCAAGTTGCAATTTTTGTTTCATCTCTTCTTGTTGAGAATTATATAACAACTCTTCAATATCCTCGTCCAATAAAGAAATATCAAATATCTCTAAATCATATATTTGCATACCATTTTCTTGGAAAATAGTTTTTTCTCTTTTTTCACCTTTTGTAGCTTTTCCAAGCACTGTATCTCTCAGAACATCAATAGCATTAGGATAAAAATCTATCACCGACATTTTCTTAATAGCATTTCTAAGTCGGGAGCCCATGTGATCGGTCAAAAATTTGACGTAATTTTCTACATTAAACCAATTTTCTGGCTCGCCAGTAAAGTTTACACGATAAGAAAGTCCGATTTCTATTGGGCATAAATCTTTTGTTTCAACTTCTACAACATCCGAAACTTTATTGTGTAAAACTCTCAAAAAGACAGTTTTAATTAAATTATCGCTATTTTTTGGAGTTCCAGTAGAGAGTTCTATTGCTGCAATATTTTCGTCGTATTCCAAAAGGTAAGTTTGCGGACCTACAATTACCTTGCGACTACCTGTTTTACTGGTAATTAGCATTGCGTAGCCTGTCCAAACATCAATTGTAACAGCACCTTCAAATTTAGTGTCAAGAGTTATGGTTCTTGCAGTTGTATATGTCTGATTTCTAATAAATTCATCTCCAGCAATTTCAGCAGAAGTATATTCATCTTCTTCTATTTCTTCAACCATTCCTTTTTTGAAAAAATCCTTAACCTGCGATTGCACTAAATAATTCTCTTCTTTTTCTTTTTCAGCAACTTCTCGTAATTTATTGTTAAATTCTGAAACCTCAGTATTTCCAGGATACCACAAACCTGCTTGATTTTTAGTCAGAACTCGTTGAACAATAACCGATTCACGTGGATCTGGCAAAAACATTGCAGGACCTTTTTTCAAAGAAATCAAACCCGTTTTTCTATTCAAATAATAACGACCTTCGCCTGGTGGAATGGCTACTGCTTCATAAATATCTTGCTCTCCGTATTTTATTAGAGCATGTTCGGCACGAGGAAAATAAATCATTTGCTCTTTTCCTGTTATAAATAGTTCATCTCCAACTTTATACTCTTTTTTATCTTCTTTGTAAGGGGCAATTACTTTTACATAAATTCCACTTATTTCGCTCAATTCAATTGCCTTAAATTTACGAATACCATTTTTTATATAAAATTTTTCGGTAGGTTTTGGGAAAACCACATCGGGACCTGTAATAAATCTTTTGTTACCATCTTCGTCCAGTAAAATACAGTATTCCAGACGTTCCAGAGTAACAGCATCTCTAACATAATTATCCTTTTCATCTCTCACAACCTCCAAACCTGTTGGTGGCATATAAAATGAAACATCTATTCCTTTGATTAACATTACTTTACCAACAGGCAAATTTGGTGTTTTATCTTTTAATATTAAATCTTCTTTTTTATCATTTTCACCATCTTTTTGAGGCATTACAACTGCATTTTTCCAGTTCTTTTTAGCCTGCTCTTCTTCATAAACTCTCACCAGCAAATATTGATTGGAACGCAAACGATGACCTTTTATTACTCGCTCCATTTGTCCTGGCCAAAGAGCAAAAAATGCTGGTCCAGGAATATTTATTTTCCGCCCTACATTTAATTTTGGTTGGTTATTAGCTGTTCCCTGTGTAGGAGTTCCTCCGTCAATAGCAGGATTTTTGAGGGTTACATACCAGCCTTCTGGAACTGTTGTAAATGTTTTTATTGACAATTCAAGTTGGCAGTTGGTAAATCTTTTTCGTCTCGGGTCAAAATAAACAGGCTGGTCTGTGTTTGCCATACTTGTTTTAAATGGTCCTACATAAGCCACAATATGACCCTTCGTTTGGTCAGAAATATAGGCATATTCGTTAGGTGCAAGCACCAAATCTCGTTCTCTTTGGTTTGACATGTTTTTTGTTTTTATGGGTGAGTTTAAGAAGTCTAAAAATTATAAAGTTGAATCTACTCCGAAAAGTTTTTTTTCAAAATATTAGGTGGATACCAATTTTATGCAAAGATACAAAATATATTTTATAGATACAAAAAAAGCTATTTTTCGGAAGAGAAAAATAGCTTTTAAAATTGTTTATTCTTGGAAATTATTTTTTCCAAACATGCTCACCTTTTTTATTTACAAATGTGTTTGCAATGTTATCTAAAATTTTTTGGTTTCCTTTTTTTTCAAAATACTTAAATGCTGCTCTTATTTGTGAATAAATTCCTCTTTTTTCTCTTTTGTAATGGCTTCCAAAATTCCTGTTAAGACTATCTGCTAATTCACTTGCAGACATTTTACTCCCTTTTTTAGAAAGAGCTTTTGCTAAATTAGCAATATGTTCAAATTTTATTTTTCTCATAGTTTATTTTATTTATGATGATTATTCACTTATTAAATTTAAATTAGTTATAAGCAATTATTTTGTTGATAATTGCTCTTTTTTAAGAGAATAGCTCAAAATGGCTATAAAGAAAGAAGACTTATCTTAAGTCTTTTAGAAACTGAAAGAAATCTCTATTACTTAGAGATAAAGAAATTATTGTTTTACCATATAGTATATTTATATTTTTGCAAAGTTAATACATTTTTGCAAATTTACAAGTTTATCTTTTTTTATTTCTCATTTTTTCTTTTAAATCGGTCTTTAAATTCTTTTAGTATTTCATCATTTGTAATATCAGAAATAACTTTTTCTTTAGTTAATGCAGATAAAGTTGCGATATATGCCTCTCCAAATGCAGTTGTCAAAGCTCCAGCTGTAGCAGCCGAAATTGCTCCTCCTACAATTGTCCCTGCTCCAGGAATTAGCTTTATTAAATTTGTAAAAATAGTTTTTCCTAAAACTGTTGCTCCAGCTCCTGTAACAGTAGCTGATATTAATGCGATTAAAAATGATTTATTTAAGTCTAAACCAAAAACAGCTGTAATCCCAGCTAACATTGTTGCTTGAATAGGAACTAATATAAAAGCATCAGAAAAAGGAATAGGACTTGCTCCTGCACCGAGCGAAGCTGTAACTGCAACTGCAACAATTCCATGTGCTTTATTTTTTTTTTGTTTCATACTTATTTTTTGGGAAGCAACAAAAGCATTTTGTTGTCCTTCTGGAATAGCCTCCATTGTAATATCTACTAAATCTTGCAAACCGCTGGGTTTTATTATATGTCCATCATCTAATGTTTGTGATAGTGAATTTATTCTCATAATATTTTTTGATAATGGTAAAAGTTTTTGCACATCATTTCTAAAACCATTATCAGAAGAGCTTTTTGTTATAACACCAATAACAGGCATATAATTTGATAATAATTTACATAATTCTATTTCTGCATCCTCTACTCGTCTTGATTCTTCACTGATACATAACCAAGCTACGTGAATATGCCTTTCTGGTTCTGTATTTGAATTTTCATTTTTTATGAAATTTTCAAGTTCCGTAAATGTTTCTTTAAATTCTTTTATTTCCAAACCTCGTGTATCATATATCGCCAATGGAATACCTGGCTTTGTTATTTTTCTTGTTTCTTTAGTAACAGGACGACCTTGACCTGTTGTTGCAAAATCTCCCTGAAAAACAGCATTTATTAAAGTGCTTTTTCCTACTCCTGTTTTTCCTGCAATCAAGATATTACAAATACCTCTTGCTTTTAATGCTTTATCTATTGCCTCTTCAACTGTTTTTCCTAAATCAAATGAATTTTGTTGCATAGTCTTATTTTTATTTTATTTTTTTAATAAATAATTCCACTAATATTAAAATAATCTCTAATAGTAAGTCTCCAAGACTTTTTTCCTTCTGTTCCTTTTGGCATTTTTTGTAACCAATATCAATTCCTTCCCATTTTCCTTTTCCAAATGCTTTATTACCCATAGTTTATATTTGTTTATATTTTGCCAAAGTTACAAAAAAAATCAAAATTTCAAACAAAATATTCAGATATTTCGGCTTGTAAAAACTCGTTCCATTTTTGCGGGCTAAAAAATTGACTTGGGTGTTTTATAAATATTAGTTTTATTTTTTTTTTGTTGATAATAACTTTTGCTGTTTTTGGTATTGTGTTGTTTATTTTCGGGTGGTCTTTGGGCGTAACGTATGTTATTTTCAGTTTTTTCATTGTTTTCCAAAAATGCCCTGCTGACGTTGTGCCAAGAAAAATGCAAATATCAGGTTCTAATATTTTTGATACTTCTGTAAAAGTTTGCCAGCCGTTTTTAAAATCATCGTTTGTAGGGCGTGCCGAATTGCTTAACATCGGGCGTTGGATAAAATTATAATAAGATGCTATATTCCAAAAACTTACGGCATCAAAACTGTCGTTTCCAAACATTGCACGGTGAAAATTGGCATATACTTTTATTTTGTAATAATTCCTAAGAACGGCAGTTTCTTTGTGGATAATTCGGGTGTATTGTTTGTTGTTATATTTTTGTTCCTGCACGCCACTTGCGTAGTGGCTTTCGCCAACAACCAATAATTTTATTTTCTGATTATCATAATTTTCACCTATCCAAGGTAGCCATTTTAAAGAGCTAATTTGTCTTAAATTGTCATCGTATTTTGTTTGGTATATATTTTCCATTTCACAAATTGTTTTATTTACAGTTTTTTCAATATCGGTTTTATTTTTTAATCGCTAATGCCAATTTCTATAAACTTATTTTTATACCAAACGAAAATAGAACTACCAACTTCGTAACAACCAAAATTAATTGCAGAGTTTTTAACAACCACTTCTTTTGGTTCTCCGTCTTCACAATCTCCTGTTTTGCCACACCATGTTTCATAAGTTCCTGCTCCCGCTTCTGAAATATAGTAACTATAACTTATATCAAATTCCGATAAAATTATTGGTTTAAAACTATTGTTTAGATATACCACAAGTCTCATTCTTGTTTTGGTTTCATTAATTTCTATCCATGCTTCATCTATCCTATAATGGTTATGTTTGCAATAAACTAATGCCACCTTAAAATTTATGATTTAAAGG
>JAOZQN010000031.1 GCA_029932195.1 Bacteroidales bacterium
TTGCCTTGTTTTTGAATATTTTTTGAAGTCCCTTTTCCGTTCAAATACTAATTAGTGTGCGTCCACAAAGTCGGCTTTTTTACGAATTAGACCTACAATATTTTTGCAACTCGTTTATTCGTAGCCCACGATTATCATCGTGGGTTATCAATAGGTCGTCCTTACGGACTTTGTGGACGCACACTAATTAATTGATTTTCAGGTGTCCACCAATCGTAAATCGTAACTTAGCAAAACTAAAAACTTTCTATTAATTTATTAAAATTGTAAAGTTCTGCATCTGTAATTCTTTTTGCTTGATTGATTATTTCTGCTTTTTGTAATATTTTTAGTATCGTATTTTTATCTGCACTTGTTTTTTCTGATATTTTATCAATATTTTCTAAATTAAAATCTTTGGGATTTATGTAATATTTCTGTCGGATATTTTCTAAAAAGAATTTATATTTTTTTATTGCTAAATCTCTGTGATTTCTTTTATGCAAATAAAGTCTTGCAATTGTTTCTGTAAACTCTAAAGATGTGTTTTTGAGTGGTTTAATTATTGGAATAATTCTTTGCTGTCGTTTTCCTATAAATAACATATAAAAAATTAGTCCAAAAATTAGCAAATAATAAGCTGCAAGCAAAGCTGGGCTATCAAAAACAACTCTCAAAGGTGAGTTTTTTGTCAAGTTTCCGGGTTTAAAATATTCGTCCCAGTAAGTTTCTTGTTTGGGCAAATACGATAAAGATTTAAAAACATATTCGTAGTTGTTTTGTTGCAACAGATTGTAATTTGTGTAAATAAATGGTTGAGAATTGAGGAATAAATATCCGCTACCATATTTTATTTTCACAAAATTAATTAGGTTGCCTTGTCCCGTTCCAAGAATAGTTATTTTAGAATCTACTGAAGGCTCAAAATAATTTCCCTCTATTTTCTTATTAAAATCAAAACCATTTTTGTCTTTCAACTGGGAGTTAGAAAGGTTAAAATTCAGGCTATCGTTGTTATTCCAATGAAATTCTGTTTCTAAATTTAGTGTGTCTAAAAAACTATGTTCAAAAAAGTTAGCTGCAAGAAACATGTTGTTTCCTTTTTCTACAAATTCCAAAAATTTTTGAATATCCAGTTCGTTTAATTCCAATTCATCTGTTATAATTATATAATTTGTATTTTCTACTTCGTTGTTTTTTGTGAATTCGTAAAAACTTCTGTTATTTGTTTTTATCTTTTTTGGAGGATATGTTTCTTGCATCAAATTAAAAAGTGCGTAAGTTCCAAAAGGAATCTTATCTTTTTTAGAAAAGCTTACAGTCCAGTCAGTTTCCTTTGGTTTTATAAATTCTACCAAAACAAATATTGCCAAAACAAGCACAAATCCTATTATGTATTTTTTTTCTTTCATTTTTATTTCCAGTGCGATGACTGGGCTATTATGTTTTGCTCTTTCAGAGCTTTTTTACAATACTAAAGTAGAGATGGTATTTAAAACTCAAAATTTAATACTTTTTTTATACGGTGAGCTATATTTTTCATATTCTTCCTCTGATATTTCAAAGTTTCCATACCAAGTATATTCATAAATAGACGTCTTCTCTTCAAAGTCTTTTTTCAGCTCTTTATTTTTACTAAGTTCACTTTTTAACTCAACAATATAATCTTTATTTGTCTTATCTATTTTCCAGTCAATTAACCCTGCTTCTTTTAAAATTTTTAATTCTTTTAAAAATAAATATCTGATAGCGAGTCGGAAGTTTTGTTCCTGCTCTGCTTTTGAAATTAATTTATGCAAAGTCATTTTAGTTATATCGTCGGTAAGTTCTTTGTGCGATATTTTCATTCGTTTGCGAGGCAAATAAAACACAGACCTTAAATCAGTTTTTAATAATTTTATGATAATAAAAATAATAGCAGCGGCAATAATCAAATACATTATTGAAGATGATATTCCTTTATTACTAAATAATTTTAAAAACAATTCGTATAACCGATACATTATCTTTGCAAAAAAATTATTTTGCTTTTTTATTTTTGTATCATATTGAAAATTTTTATTATTTTTAAGATCATCTACGCTACTTTTTTCTGGCATACGAACTTCCACTACCGATCTGTCGTAACGCTGTGTAGGTTTTGATATACAATTTGTTGCACCGAAAATTATTGCAAAAATTATTAATATTTTTATTATTTGTTTCATTTATTTTTTATATTAGTCAAAGGGTAAGGAGTTAAAAAGTTGCAAGTATAAAGTTAAAAGTTTGTTCCACTTTAAGTATTATCATCTTGTTAAGTTGCTGTATAATAGATTGATTTGATTGTTAATCTGTTTTTTTACTTTAAAAATGGAATGAACTTTTAACTTGATAACTTTTAACTCCTTAGATTTTGAATCACCCTTTGACTATTTAAAATCAGTTCAAAATAACTTTTCTTATAACTTGCTCATTATCAGAGTTTATTTTTACAATATAAATTCCAGACTTAAAATTAGAACAATCTATTTTATGAATATTAGAACTTGTAGTTTCGGAAAGTAAAAGTCGTCCATCAATAGAAAAAATAGAAATCTCTTTGTTTAAATTATTGTTATAATTTATTGTAAAATAGTCTTTTGCAGGATTTGGATAAATAGATATTTCGGAATTATTCTCTTCTGTTATTTCAGTAGAACCATCCTCGTTTAATACCCAAGGGATTCCCCATTTTACTAAAATTCCACCTTCGTCCCAAGTAGCACCAGCTTCTTCTATCAGATAGGCATTTAATTCTAATATCATGGTTGTTTGATAAAAACCATTTGAATTATATTCAAAAACAAAATTATTGTCTGGCGTAATAAGAGAACTTCCTGATGGTAGTGGATTGCCACTATTGTATATTGTTGTATTATAAACTGTTCCACTTGTTCCTTCAACTCCGTCCCAAATATTAATAAAACTTCGTAAAGAAGTTAGTTCGCCCTCTGGATTATAGCACAATACTGAGCTTTTGTTTGCAATATTAAAATTCATTTCAATAATTTCTCCCTCCTCTAATATATCATTATCATTACCCTGACTGTTACCAAAATTACCATCATAAAAATTGGAAAAAATACCTTTATCCAAGATTGGTAGTGTAATAAAACTACGCCAGTCGTCGTCATCAACATTGTTGTCGGCTACGCTAATTGTGAGGATATATTCTGCCAAAGTTGGAATATCTTCGGGGATTACAATTTCAAAAACTTCATTAGACCATATTTCTTCTCCCGAAGCTACAGAATTAAAGGTTGCAGTATTTTGATTTATAGTTAAATTATCACAACTTAAAATTGCTGAAGTTTCTGTTAATGTTTCTGCATAATCATTTTTTATTTTAACTCTAAATTTTACAACTTCTCCGGGCATAACCAAATTATTAGGGTTGGATACGTCTGCTTCAACATTTTCGTAAAAATCAAAACGAGATAATTCTACCAATTTTTGTCTTATTTCAAAAGGAATTGTATGCACAGCAAATAAAGTAGGGTTTTTAAGGCTTGTAATTTTTATTAGACATTCGGTAGGATAGGTGGTAGGTAATTCCCATTCAAGTGAAGAAGCATCGGCAGGAATACTGTCTGTAAGTGTTTGCCAGTCAGCTCCATTATTCTCGGAAAATTCTACTTTTACATCTAAAACAAAGTCGCTTTCCCATTCAATATCTATTATATTATTTATTGTGTTGTTGTTAATAATGCTTGCTCCGTCAGCAGGATAAGTTATTTCAAGATGCATATTTTCTTCCACAATATCTATTGATAAAATTATATCTTCAAGAGGTTTGTCGTTTCCATCTGTTTCTACCTCTCCAATTTCATAAAGAACGTCCATTCCATCAACTATTCTACCAAAAACAGCATGAGCATCATCTAAGAAGTTTGTTTCTTTTAGTGTGATAAAATACTGAGAGCCATTTGTATTAGGTCCTGCATTTGCCATTGATAATATTCCTGCATGGCTGTGTCTCAATTCTGGGTGAAACTCGTCGTCAAAATCATATCCTGGGTCTCCATATCCTGTTCCAAGTGGACAACCATCTTGTATCATAAAATTAGATATAACTCTATGAAATATAAGGTCTTGATAAAATCCTTTTTCACTTAAATTTATAAAATTTTGAACAGTTGTTGGCACTAAATCGCCTCGCAGTTGCACACGCATTATTCCTTTTGTCGTATTCCATTCTGCATAATATATAGACTCGTCGGAGATTAAAAACTCCACATCGCTTTGGTCGTTGGTAGCGGTGTTGTCTGCGTCGCTAATTTTTATCAAACAATTTTCTGAAATTATATCTGGAGTTGTCCACGAATAATTATACTCTCCAGAATACGATGCGTCTATTGTATTCCAACTACTTCCGCTGTCGTCTGAATATTCTATCAAGAAATTTGTTACGCCGTCGCTTTCCCACACAATATTTTGTGGCGACCAAGTATTGTTTATCCAATGCTCTCCTCCGTTCGGAAAACTAACTGTTATTGATTGACTGTAAGTTGTTGCTATCGACAAAAATAATGTCAATGCAAGAATTGTAAATTTTTTCATAGATATTAATTTTAGTTTAGGGCATTCCTAAAAACTACAAAATCAAGGCTTTTAAAATTATTAAAGTTTGAGTTTACTCCTGTAAATGATAGTTTTAATAATTTTGTATAACGCAGAGTTTGTAGTTTTTAGGAGTGCCCTTTAATATGGAGTTTTTTCTAATCCTTTTTTAGATAATTGGCACAAATATAAAAAAAATTATACATTTGCATTGCTTTGGCTTAAAAAATTATAAAGCGGAATACTAATAAAAATTGAATATCTTAATTATCTGAATATTATAAAAAATGTAAACGTCTTTAATTCAGTCTTTCTAAGAACATAATTTAATTAGCTCTCAATTTTACACCTTTAAAACTTTTAATTCATTTTTATGAAAAAAAAAATAATTGCCTTCACGGGAAGTCCACGCAAAAATGCTAATTCGAGCATAATGTTGGATAATTTTCTACTTGGTTTTGATAAAAATAATATTTCGGTAGAAATTATAGATGCAAATAATATAAATATTATTTCTTGTGGAGGTTGTCTTCATTGTAATTTAATTAAGCAATGTTCTAAAAGTAATGATGAATGGATAACTTTAAGTAACAAAATATTAGATGCTGATATATTGGTTTTTGCTTCTCCAGTATATTTTCATCATGTAACTGCACCTTTGAAGGCTATAATTGATAGATTTAGGTCGTTTGTTACTGTGCAAATTACCGAAACAGGATTAATTCATACTCCACATCAGAAATGGAAAAAAGATTTTGTTTTGTTACACAGCATGGGTTCACCAGATACTGTTGAAGCTAAACCAATTGTAGATTTATTTGAATTTATAACATCTATTCTTGGCAAACAAAACAAACTCCACGTAATAAATGCTACACGACTTGCGGTGGGCAAGCAGATTTTAAAATCGGAGCAAGTGCTGGAATTTTTATACGAAAAATTAAATATTCCTACACATTTAGCAAAAGAAGATTTTAAAAGAAACCAGCAAATTCTTAAAGATTGTATAGAGCTTGGTGAAGCATTAAGATAGTTTTTTTTACTCAACACTTGCCAACGTGTTGCTTTGATAACCAGAACTGTTCAACCTTATGTGGGTATCCATTTTTTGTCTCAGTCAGGTATTTTCTACCTGACTGCATATATAAGTAAGTTCTTTTTGCCTCATTCAGGTGTTTTCCGCCTGAATGCCAGCACGCTAATACGGTCAGGTAAAAAAAAACTACCCACGTAAGGTTTGACAAAGGTGATTATCAACGACTTCTCGTGGCAAGCGTGGACGCTTGCCGCATAGTTGATTATGCGTAAAGCGTCCACGCTTTACACGAATTTCATTGTCCAACTTTACGTGGGTAGCCGAAAATTTTTCTGTATCTTTGTAAAAATAAAATTTATTAATAATAGAAATACAAACATCAGATACCGCCGAACTTAAAAGTTATTTGCACAATTTAATTGTGGAAACCAACGATATAGAAATATTACAGACCTCTAAAATAAACAATCAAAATTAAAGCAAAACGCCTGACTATCAAAGAATTAAAGATTTTACAGTAAAACTGGACATTGCATTTTAACTCCTTTACAATCGCTTAAATAAAAAACTTTTACAACAAAATAAAAACAATCCAAATATAAGAGCATAAACATACAATTTTCAGAAAAAATGAAGTTTAAAATTTAGAAAAAGTCAAATTTTATGTATTTCGCAAAAACAAAGAACGTATTGTCTTAAAAATCAGCAAATTATAGAGATATCCATTTTTTTAGCACTGTTTTTTGAGGTCTGTATTAGATAAAGTTCAAACCTTTTTTTATGAGTATTAGAAATAAATCAATTGACTGGTGGGATTTAATTTCGGAAGACGAAAAAAAATATTGAAACAGGAATAAAACAATTAGACGCAGGTATGGGAGTAGAATACAAACAGGTAAAAGAAAAAGCAGATAAATTACTTAGACGAAAATGATACTAAAATATAAAATTATCTGGTCTCCACAAGCATAATTATCTTATTTGAAAATAATAGAATACTTGTTGGAAGTGTGGAGTTTAAAAGTAGCACTAGATTTTGAGTCAAAAGTAGAAAGTCTTTTGAGCAAGCTAAAATAATTCTATAAAATGTGCCCAGCCTCCGAAAAACAAAAAAGAATAAGACGATGCACAATTACTTCACAAACGTCTATTGCTTATAGAATTAAAAATTCTTAAATAGAGTTAATCACTTTTTTTGATAATAGAAGTAATCATAAATTTTGGCTACCCACGTAAAGTTGAACAGCAATTGCACTCGTCAGGTGTTTTTCACCTGACGCTTTACAGGCGGTCAGGTGAAAAACACCTGACCGAGGCAATATGTTGAAAATTAGCTTTGTCTAACTTTACGTGGGTAGCCTAAATTTTAAAATATAAACAGATAATAAAACTAAATTTTATTTTTATTTGAAATAAAAACGTATCCGTCCCGCCACATGCAAACTGCATAAAACTCTCCCTAAAATAAATCTCCTATCCCAAAACAAAATAATTTCCAATTTTTACTATCTTTGCAGTTGTTACTGTAACAGTTTTTTTTTGCTTATTATTTTATATCTTTGCAAATAAATAATTGACAACTATTCTGTATATATTAAACAATATTTAAAATTATATAACCAAACAAACCTAAACTATGGCTTACGATTTTAATCTAATCAAAAAATTTTATTCAGAACTTCCTGAAAAAGTAGAGAACGCAAAAAAACTTACAGGAAAACCGATGACCGCAACAGAAAAAATCTTGTATGCTCATCTTGCAGAAAGCTTGCCTACAACGGCTTACAAAAGAACAGAAGATTACGTAAATTTTAATCCAGACAGAGTGGCAATGCAAGACGCAACGGCACAAATGGCTCTTTTACAATTTATGCTTGCTGGTAAAAAACAAGTTGCTGTGCCATCTACCGTTCATTGCGACCATCTTATTCAAGCAAAAGTTGGTGCAAAAAAAGACCTTGCAGAAGCAAATATCACAAACAAAGAAATTTATGATTTTCTACAATCTGTATCTAATAAATATGGAATTGGTTTTTGGAAACCAGGAGCTGGAATTATTCATCAAATAGTATTAGAAAATTACTCGTTTCCAGGAGGAATGATGATTGGAACAGACTCGCACACACCAAATGCTGGCGGACTTGGAATGCTCGCTATTGGAGTTGGAGGTGCTGATGCTGTTGATGTTATGGCAGGAATGCCTTGGGAGCTTAAATTTCCAAAATTAATAGGTATCAAACTTACAGGAAATCTTAGTGGTTGGCTTTCGGCAAAAGATGTTGTCTTGGAAGTAGCTCGTATTCTTACTGTTAAAGGTGGAACTGGTGCAATTGTAGAATATTTTGGCGATGGTGCAAAATCATTATCTGCTACTGGAAAAGCTACAATTTGTAATATGGGAGCAGAAGTTGGTGCTACAACATCTGTTTTTCCTTACGATGCCAATACTCGCAAATATCTTGTGGAAACAGAAAGAGAAGATATTGCAAATGAGGCCGATAAGGTAATCAAATATCTTACCCCCGACCCAGAAGTTCTTAAAAATCCAGCAAAATTTTATGATGAAGTTCTTGAAATAGATTTATCTAAACTTGAACCAAAATTAAACGGACCATTTACTCCAGATCTCGCTTGGGATATTTCTAAATTAAAACAAGCTGCAAAAGACAATAATTACCCAACAAATATGGAAGTTGGTCTAATTGGCTCATGCACAAACTCTTCTTACGAAGATCTTACTCGTGCAGCATCTATCGCACAACAAGCTATTGACAAAAAATTAAAAGTAAATGCTGATTTAGTAATTTCACCTGGCTCGGAATTAGTGCGTTACACGGCAGATAGAGATGGAATTCTTGCAGTTTTTGAACAACTAAATGCAACTGTAGTTGCAAATGCTTGCGGACCATGTATTGGTCAGTGGGCAAGAAAAGATGCTGAAAAACAAGGACGTAGCAGTATTGTTACATCTTTCAACAGAAACTTTGCAAAACGAAACGATGGCAATCCAAACACTTACGCATTTGTAGCATCACCAGAAATGGTAACAGCTCTTGCAATTTCGGGAGATTTGAATTTCAATCCTTTAACAGACTATCTTATTAATGAAGATGGTGAAAAAGTGAAATTTGATGCTCCAAAAGGAATAGACTTACCTCCAAAAGGTTTTGATGCCGAAGATACTGGATATATTGCTCCTGTAAAAGACGGAAGCAATGTGCAAGTTGTTGTTGCAGAGTCTTCTGAAAGACTACAACTTCTTGAACCATTTGCTCCTTGGGACGGCAAAAATATGAGCGGATTAAAACTCCTGATAAAAGCAAAAGGAAAATGCACTACAGACCACATTTCTATGGCAGGTCCTTGGTTAAAATACAGAGGGCATCTTGATAATATTTCTAATAATATGCTTATTGGTGGAGTAAATTTTTATAACGAAAAAATTAATACCATTAAAAATCAGCTTACTGGAGAATACGGTGAAGTGCCAGCAACTGCACGTGCCTACAAAGCAGAAGGTATTGGTAGCATAATTGTTGGAGACGAAAACTATGGTGAGGGTTCTTCACGAGAACATGCCGCTATGGAGCCTCGTCATATTGGAGTTAAAATGGTAATTGTGCGTTCGTTTGCACGAATACACGAGACAAACCTTAAAAAACAAGGTATGCTCGGACTAACTTTTAACAATCCTGCAGACTACGACAAAGTTCTTGAAGACGATACCATTGATATTATTGGACTTACTGATTTTACTCCAACAAGTAAATTTACTGTGGTGCTAAATCATGCCGACGGTTCAAAAGACGAAATAATAGCAAATCATACTTACAACGAAAACCAAATTGCCTGGTTTAGAGCAGGTAGTGCATTAAATGTTATTCGTAAAGGAAATTAAAAAACAATCGCCACAGGTTAATGAAACTTGTGGCGATTTTAATTAAAAACTGAATATTTCTAAGTAGGTGGATAATTTTAAATGGATAATTGACAATTAGTTTCTCCTGATTTTCAAGTGTAAACCAATCGTAAATCGTAAATTTAAAATTGTCAATCTACTTACTTCTTTAATTTTTTATCCATTTTTTTAATACTTTTAGGAAGTTTCTTCTTCATCTTAATAAAAGCATTGTCTGTTGCCTCTTCGCATAGTGGTAAAATCTCTTCTGCTTTTAAAACTGCACCACCCAAAGCAAATTTGAATGTTCCTGTTGATTTTGCATAAACTCTGAGATCAAATATTTTTTTTCCTTCTTTATTAAAAATACGCAACATTACCCACGAACGAACATAAGCAATACCAAAGCCTGCAAGTTCTATCTTTTTTTCTAAAGAATAACCTATTTCTGCAAACATAAAACCTTCTGCTACATCTCCAAAAAGTTCACTCATCTTTGCTTTATTCTTTTTGTCGTTCACCAGGTATTGATACCCCTCTGGCATTAAGTGATAGAAATTTGTTATACTAGTGTTTGTTAGGACTCCATAGTTACCGTAGTCTTGATTTCCAGTTACAATTTTTTCGTCTATTAATTCAAAAGTAAAATCCTTAGAAAAATCATCAAAAAGTTGATTTCTAAATTTAGCAACAATCTCTGTTAAGTCAAATTTTGGATCATCGGAGAGAACTGCCATCGCTGCAGTAATTGTTCCAAACTCAGAAGCATCAATATATTTGCTGGCATTAATTGTTACTACTGCAACTTTGTCTAACTGGGAGAAGGTAACAGAATAAATTAATAGTAAACTTACAATAAAAAGTGATTTTTTCATTTTTTTAGATTTAATTGGTAAATAAAAATTATTAGAAATAGGTTAAAATACAATTTTGCAAATGTAAATAAAATAAAAATTTAAAGTAAAAAAAAACAATAAATTTATTGTTTTTTAATTTTAGAATATAGGGTAATTAGTATAGCGTAGATAGTTTTTATTTCTAATTTATTAATAAAAAGTGCTTTGATTTAAACCTATATTTATGAATAGTTTAGATGGTCTTACTTTTTGTAATTCTTTAAATAAATATGGCTCACCATTTTCCATAAGCATTGGATAATGTCGTAGTTTGTATCCAATAAATTTTTCGGGTAAAAACCACTCATCATGAACGATAATATTTTGGCTTAAATTTCTTATATGCTCAGAGTCTAAACCAACTGATGATGTAATAATTTGTAAGTTTGGTAACAAATAACTTATTTGTGCAGAAATTATACCATGAGAAAATTTTCCGTATTTAGAATTAGATAAATCTTTGTATCCAAAACGTGAGGGATAATTCTCATTACCATATTTAAAAGTATGATAATCAAATACATCTCCATGCCAAAGAATTATGTTTCCTGAATATTTCCAAAATTCGGTGCGATAGTAAAATTTTGCCCCTGCGGTTCTAAATTTGTCGGTTCGTGGTTCGCCCCACATGTCGTTTTCGTGGGATAAACCAAAACGATTAAATTCGCAAAAAAATGTTCCTGTCGGTTGGCTTGTTCCTATTTTATCAATGTAAATATTGTAAGAAAATCCTACGGCATATTTCCGCCTCGTTTGATTACTATTTTGTGTAACAAACTTATTTGCAAGGCTATCTTTTTGTCCAAAACCTGCTACAAGCCCAAAATTTGTTTGCATTTCGGCAAATTGTTTGAGCGTTCCAATTCCCGAAACATTATAAACGGGTCGCAAATATAAATTTACCTGAACTTGTTTGTAAACATAATATCCTCCTATAAAAAATCCAACTCTATTTAAAATAGTTCCGCCATTAATTACAATTCCTGCATTTACAAATAGATTTTTATTTTCTATTATTTGAGAATTTACATTTGCATTTATAAAAAGGAAGATGAATAATATCAGATATTTGTTTTTCAAAATATTTCTATTCTTAATCAGGTTAAGCTCATAAAACAATTAAGGAACTCCATGAACAGTAGCTAAATCAGACTCCTGTAAATGAGTATTTTAATAATTTTGGATAACGCAGAGTTTTGGGTTTATAGGAGTGCCCTATCATATAATATTGATTATTAATTACATGACTAAATAATTATACCATTGGATAATTGTATCATTACTTAAGTTTTTTGATAACGATATAAAATTACAGAAATAATAACAATAGTAATTCCTCCTATTATGCTATAAATATCAGAGACTTCTCCCCAAAAAACAAATCCAAATATTGCTCCAAAAAGAATTATAGAATAACTGTATATTGATATTTCGGAGGCAGGTGCAAGTCTAAATGCAAATGTTAAAAATATTTGAGAAAAAAGTCCTGTTACAGAAATTCCTAACAAGTAAAACCACTGGATATTAGTTGGTAATACAAAATCAAAAGCAATAAAAGGCAATAAAAACACAGTGGAAGCAAAAGAAAAATAAAAAACAATGGTCAAAGGATGTTCTTTAAAATGTAATGCCCTCACAATAGTATGCGAAGCCCCTGTAAACAGTGCTGCCCCTACAATTGCCAACGAGGGCAAAAAATTTGAATTAAATTGTGGTTTGATAATTAAAAGTGAGGATAAAAAAACTATTAGAAGCGAAAATAACTGAAGACGGGGTAATTTTTCGTGTAAAAAAAGCCAAGCAAAAAAAGTAACAAAAAAAGGATTAAGTCGGCTAATCATTGAAGCATCGGCAAGAAGCACGTAGTTTATTCCATAAAAATAAAATAAAATTCCAATCACTCCAAACAAAGAACGAGATAATAACAGTTTTTGATGCCACCTTTTACCAAAAAGAGGTAGTTTTTTCTTTTTTAAAACAAAAAAAAGCACAAATGCCGAAAAAATAGTTCTAATAATTACTTTTTCTGCAGGAGGAATATCGCCTGCAAAACGAATAAAAACAGACATTACTGCAAAAGTAAAAGCTGATAACAACATGAAAATTACAGCCTTAGACTTTTTAGACATATCTAATAAAAATGAGAAGTGAAAATGAAAATAAATAATTATTTCTAACAATCAATTTATGTTCCAAAAAAAACGACAAAACTGTATATTTTTAATAATTAAAGAATTAACAATAATCTATCAGTTTGTTCATTGTTTGTAGTCAGGGTGTTACATGTATTCCGTTTTGCTTTATTAGAAATTGGAATACTTTTTTTCGTAAATATTTTTTGGTTATTATGATTTTTTATAATTTAACGGTTCTATTTTAAACAAGTAGCTTAGTAAAAAAAAACATAAAAAAATGAAAATAAAAACTTTAACAAGGCTACTGTTTTTTTAGTCAAATTGCTGACTACGAGTCGTTTGAGTGTATGGCATATTGGGGGGAAGTGTTACAAGTTGCAGGTTTCGCAAAGCGAAACAAGAGTAGTCGTTTTTTATAATAAACATGAAAAATAATTACAACAAATTATAATTTATAATCGCATTGCGAAACCTGTAACATGTAACTTGCAACTTGCAACCAAACTCCCCCAATATGTTACACACTCAAATTATTTAACTTTTAACCTTATCACTTTTTTAACTAAACACAAGAGTAAAACAAAAAAAGCACCATGCAGAAAATATTAATTATCATTAATGATGCTCCTTACGGGACGGAAAAAGCATACAATGCTTTAAGAATGGCAATAACTCTCCAAAAAGAACATGGCAACAAAGTGGAAATAAAAATATTCCTACTTGCCGATGCTGTTACTTGCGGACTGCCAAATCAAAAAACACCAAACGGATTCTATAACATTGAGAGAATGTTAAAACTCGTAATACGAAATGGTGCAGAAATAAAAAGTTGTGGAGGTTGCTCACAAGCTCGTGGAATTGCCGAAATAAAATTTATTGATGGAGTAAAACTCAGCAATATGAAAGAATTTGCACAATGGACGGTTGAGTGTGATAAAGTTTTGTCGTTTTAAATATAGAATTTTGGCACTGCAGGATTTAGAGTGAGGAAAAAACTGAAAATATCAACTTAATAAAATTGTATATAGCTGTATTAAAGATTGTTACAAGTGTAAATTCAAGTAATTTTCATCGTTTTTTCATTAATTCGTATAGATTTAATAATGAGTTGTTTATAAAAATCTCTCACTCTAAATCCTGTAGAGCCAGAATTTTAATTAAAAATAGAATCTTTCATCACAAAGTTGTAGCTATCACGAATATACTACGAATCTACAAACCAGTTTGGCGAAAAAAACAATCATATCTTTTAAAATATGGAAAACAACGATTTAATAAATAAAAACACAGAACTTTCTATGGCAAAAGAATTTTCAAATTTTGTTATTTTTAAAACAGAAACAGGCAAAGTAAACATAGATGTTTTTTTTCAAGATGATACTTTGTGGCTTACACAAAAAAAAATAGCCGAGCTTTTTGAAAAAGGCAGAAGCACTATAACAGAACACCTTAAACATATCTTTAATGAAAATGAACTTGATAAAAAATCAGTATGTCGGGATTTCCGACATACTGCAAAAGATGGTAAAAATTACAATACAAAATATTACAATTTAAGAGCAATTACTGCCATAGGATATAGAGTTAATTCGCATAGAGCAACTGAATTTAGACGTTGGGCAACCGAAATTTTGCACGAATATATTATCAAAGGTTTTGCAATGGACGATGAACGGCTAAAACAAATTAAGCATTTTGGACAAGATTATTTCGACGAAATGCTTGAACGAATAAGAGAAATAAGACTTAGCGAAAGACGATTTTATCAAAAGATAACAGATATTTACGCTCTTTCGGCAGATTATGATAATAAATCAAAAACTACTCGTGGTTTTTTTGCCACAACACAAAACAAACTTCACTGGGCGATACAAGGAAAAACAGCTGCCGAAATTATTTATTCCGAAGCAGATGCTACAAAAATTTATATGGGACTTAAAACATGGAAAAATGCTCCTGAAGGAAAAGTTTTAAAATCAGATGTAAGCATTGCTAAAAATTATCTTGAAGAGCAACATCTTAAACAGCTAAGAAGACTGGTCTCTGCATATTTAGACCTTGCTGAAAATAGAGCAGAGCAAGGAATTGTTATGAATATGAAAGATTGGATTGTTTACTTAAATAAATTTTTAGAATTATCCGACTATCCAATATTGCTTAACAAAGGAAAAATATCTGCATTAGAAGCCAAAATTAAAGCTGAAACAGAATACGATAAATTTAGAGTTATACAAGATGAGAACTATATTTCCGATTTTGATAAACTAATTATGAAAAAATAAATTTACTTTTAAATCCCAAATATTATGAAAAAAATCTCATTATTAATTATAGTAGTTTTGCTATCGAGTAGTATATTTGCCCAGCAAAATCAGAAACGTGTTGCCCTTGTAATAGGCAATGCCAGTTACGAACATGGAGGCAGTTTGCGAAACCCAGTTAATGATGCCAATCTAATGGCAAGCACATTAGAAGATTTGGGATTTGAAGTAACCAAAATTACAAATGCCGATTTAAAAGAAATGCAACAGGCATCAATAAAATTTACTTCCACCATAAAAAATTATGATGTAGCTCTATTTTATTATGCAGGACACGGCGTGCAGGTGAATGGCGTAAATTACCTTGTGCCAATAGATGCAGAAATGAAAGAAGAATTATCTACAAAATACGAAGCCCTTGATATTTCGGACATTAACTATGCTTTTTCAAAAAACAACAGCAAAATGAATATTATGATACTTGATGCCTGCCGAGACAACCCATTTCGCTCGTGGGAGCGGGGAGGCGATAGAGGATTTAAAGCCATAGGCAACCAATCTGCGGGAACAATTATTGCATTTGCCACCCGTGAGGGCGAAACGGCAAGCGACGGTTCGGGTAATAATGGACTGTTTACCGAAAAACTTGTTCAAGAAATGAAAAAGAACCAAGATATTAATTCGGTATTTAAAAACACCCGTGTGCAAGTATTAAAAACAAGTGCCAACAAACAATGCCCACAAGAATGGGACATGACTACCGGCAGTTTTTATTTTACTGGCAAAGGAGAAGGTTATAGTAAATATTATAATCAAGGACTTGAATATTATGGAGATAATGATTTTGCAAAAGCAGTAATTGCATTTGAAAATGCTAAAAATAGTAAAGATAAACCAACAAATTCTGATGTAGAAGAATGGATAACAATTTCTAAAGACAAATTAAAAGGAAATACAAAAAAAGACCTCCCCAGCCAATTTACCGACAGCCGAGACGGCAAAACCTACAAAATAGTAGAAATAGGAAACCAAGTTTGGATGGCTGAAAACCTTGCATACAAAGCAAATAGTGGTTGTTGGGCTTATGATAATGACCAAAGCAATGTAGCAAATACGGATATTTATACAATTTTGAAACAGCAAAAAATGTATGCCCAAGTGGATACCATTTGCCAACTCATGATGACTGGGAAGAACTTGCAGAATATATAAATAGTGCAGATGGAACTTTTACTAAAAGTAGTTATAGCTGGCAAGATATTGGAAAATTATTAAAAGCAACAAGTGGTTGGAATGACGATAATGGAAAAAGTGGTAATGGAACAGATAACTACGACTTTTCAGCTTTGCCTGGGGGCAGACGAATAGATAACTCGTTCATCAACGCTGGCTACGGCGGCTCCTGGTGGAGTTGCTCAGCGGAAAATAGTTTAGATGTGTGGCATCGTAGCCTCGAATTCCATACTGCTAACTTCAACCGTGGCGATTGGGATTGGGACATTCAGAATTTGGGTTTTTCTGTTCGCTGTGTCAGGGATTGAGCGACAAGAAGTTACAAAAGTCAATTGCTAAGTAACGTGTAAATCAAGTTAATCTAATTTATTATGTTCGTGACAAACACGTTTCCAAGTGGTGAAAAACCACGTTGAAAAGTGTGTTACGTAAAAAAGTTTTTGCACCCACACACTTTCCAACGTGGTTTTTCATCACTTGGAAACGTGTTTGTCTGTAAGTCATTTGCATTCAAACCTGACAGGTTTTAAAAACCTGTCAGGTTTGGCAGGCGACAACGAAAAAATACTTAGTAAAAGTATAACTATTTTTAAATAAGAATAAAATGAACACAGTCAGTATTTTAACGTGGAATATAAAACATAATAAAACCGACAGCTTTTATTGTGGTTTAAATAAAATACTTGACTCTTCTAAAATTGATATTCTTATTTTACAAGAGGCATCGGGTATTGATTTTAATATAGAAGACCAATATGCAGAAATTCCAAATATAAATAATGGACAGAAATGGGTAAGACTTTTTTATAGAAAAGAATCTAAGCTTAATTTTGAAAATGTAAAAATAGAATTAAGAAATAAATTGTTTTTTGTGGAATTTAATATTAAAAATAGTATATTTACACTTTGTGGAAGTCATTTTTATAGCAAGACAAACAAAGGTAATCAGCTGAATATGAGTGGCAATCAAGATGATAGAAATAATGATATTCCAAGTTTAATATCAAAATACGAAGAAGAGCGAAATCATACGAAAACAATACTTGTCGGCGATTTTAATTATAACCCTTTTGATAAATTTATGAATATTAATATAAATGCAAAAGGAAACAAGAATATAGTTAATCTATTGAAAAAGAAGAATAACACTGATAATTTATTTTATAACCCAATGTGGAATTTATTTGGTGATTATAATTTTGCCGAAAAAACAGAAAAACCTTCGGGGACATATTATCTGAAAAATCCAGACTCGGAACAATTTTTTTGGAATATTTTAGACGGTGTTCTCCTTCGTCCTGCAATGATGGACACCTTATTAATAGATAGCCTGAAAATAATATATGAATTAGAAAATATAAAGCTGATTAATAATAAATTAGACAAAAATAATTCATTTATTAATGATAAATATTCAGACCATTTGCCTGTAACATTTACTTTAAATCTTGATAAAATTAAATAAAAATGAAAGAAAAAAATCCATGGGAATTTGACAACAATTTGACAAGCGTAAAAGAAAAATCGCCTTATCAAATATTATCTAAATATGCAGGCTTGCTCACAAAAGCTCACAAAGGCTTGATAGAAGGACAGATATCAAGTATAAATAAAGATGAATCTGAAATAAAATATTTTTTATCTTTAAATATTTCGGAGCTAAATAATTATTCTTTAAATTTATTTAGTATAACACAACAAAGTATTGCAAAAAAATATCCTGCAACAATAGAATTATTACAACAAGAAGAAAATAATATAATAATAACAAACAATGAAAAAGAATTTGAAAATCAATTAATTAAGGCAATACAAAACCAAAGCACTAAAGAATTATTTGCATCAATAAAAGAAGAGATAAAAATAAGAAAGCAAAATTTTTATCCATTTTCAGATTTCCTTGCAAAAACTTGTTACAACCTTACAATTAATGACTTAAATAAAAATGCAATAAATTTATTACGAGATAAATATCAAAGCACAACAACAGACGACAAAAAAAAATCTGAAATACAGGCATTTACAGACCAGCAATTACTTCAAGACCTTGATTTATTAAAAAACGACAAATTAAATTACAGCTCACTCGTTTTGTTGGGAAAAGAAGACAAAATAAAAGAATATTTGCCACAAGCCCGAGTAACAATTGAATACCGAAAACACGAAAATCAAATACACGACGACGACAGATACGAAATACAAGATGCTATAATATTTTTGGTTGATAAAACAGTAGAAAAAATAAAACAACGAACTGGAAGTCATAAGTTTTTATTTGACCTAACAAGACGTGAAATAAAAGATTTTGAAGACGACGTAATTCGTGAAGCACTATTGAATGCCTTGATACATAGAGATTACCAAAATATGGCAGATGTGAGAATAAAACAATTTCCTCAAAAAATAGAATTTATTAATCCAGGCGGATTTCCAAAAGGAGTTACTATTGGTAATATTCTTACAATCAACAGCACGCCACGTAGTTACTCGCTTACAAGTGTTCTTAAAAAGATAGGTTTTATAGAAGAGTCGGGGCAAGGCGTGGATAGGATATTTTTGCTTGTGCTTGAAAAAGGTAAAGAAAAACCCGATTATTCGCAGTCGCATCAAACACAGGTTTGGCTAACAATACAAAGCGAAGTGGAAGACGAAGGCTTTACTCTTTTTGTAGAAGAAGAACAAAAAAAACGAAAAGAAGAAGAAAAATTAGATGTTTTTGATATTCTCACTTTATACGAAATTAATAAAGGAAAAAGTATATCCTATCTTACCAAAAACAGAACTAAAAAACTCCTTAATAACAAGCTAATTAAACGAATAGGAAAAACAAATACTTTTACCTTATCCAGAAGATACGATGAGCATTCTAAAAAAACATCGGAAATAGCTGGCTTTGCAGTAAAAGATATTAGGGCAATTGCTAATTTATTTGATAAAAAAGAAGTGGTTAAAATGTCGGATTTTGTAGAATTATTTGAAGGAAAACGAAAACGACACGAAATAAAATATTTAATAGATAAATTATTAGAAAAAGATGTTTTTATTAAAGAGGGGGAAAGTAAAAAGACTATTTATAAAATAAATGATGCTAATTATGAAGACGAGAATAACTTTATGATAATTAAAATGAAATTATTTAAATGGAAAAATTCTAATTCTCCAGAAAAAGATTAAAATTCTCCAGAAAAAATATTTATTTTATTTTATTTTAGATAACCAACTTATTACCAGTCATATATTTTGAAATTTGTATTTGTAAATTTATAACAGATTTATTTTCAATAAATTACTTGTAATTATCTATATATCATTAAATTACATGATTGAGTTTGATAATTAAATTACATAATTGAATTTGATAATTAAATTACATTATTAAATATGATGTTAAATATGAACTCAATACAAATTCAATTGCAATTCAAAATCTAATTCTCCAAAAAAACATAAAAATTCTCCAAAGAACAAGGACGAAAGAATAAAAGAATATATTACATTAAAAAACAACTACTTATGACATTATAATAAAAAATAAATAAAATCTAATTCCCCAAAAAAAGATAAAAATTCCCCATAAAAAAAAGTAATAATAAGACAAAGGAACATATTACATTAAATAACAATCACTTATAATATTACAATAAAAAATAAATAAAATCTAATTCCCCATAAAAAGATTAAAACTCCCCATAAAAACAACTTATCAATAAAACAACATAAAAACAAACTTATGCAAAAAACAGAAAAATACAAGCCAAAAAATCATGTTCGTATAGTATCAGTCGCTTTGTTGTTCGGTGGACACGATACCGCTTTTTTTTATTGCTAATATTTATTTTTTAGTATTTTTGAGAAATTAAATTGTAAAAGATAAAAAATATACTTATTTTTGTGAAAATAAAAAACTCATTTTATGAACACAGGCACGACCACAATAGAAAAACAAACAATTAGTATTAAATTTGTGGCAAAATTAATCGTATTTTTATTGCTTCTTGGAACATTTGTATATTCGGGAGCTTCTTATTTTAATCAATTTGCACATAAAAAGAAACAAAAAACAGAACAACAAAATAACAGCAACACAAAAAGTAATAGCAAAAATTGGCAAAATAAAAAAAAGAGTGGAAAGAACGAACCACATAAAAATCAGAATATTAAAAAATCGGTAGAAAAACAAATAAATAAATATGAAGAACAAATAAATAAATTAAAACAGAAAAATCCTAAAACAAAAGAAGACATAAAATTATTGCGAAAATTAAAAAAAGCTAAAAAACGAATTATTCAAAACCTAAATAAAAATGGCGAAACACATTCCATTAAAGCTAAATAATATAGATTATAATTTTAAAATAGGAAAAGGTATTGCAGGAATTAATTTTGACTATTCGTTACAAGATGTTTTAAAATTACTTGGCAAACCTGATAAAAAACAAGAAGACTCGGTCAGTTTGTATTTAGAATACAGACAATATGGACTTTTTTTAAGCTATGAAAAAGAAAATAAAGAATTAATTGACCTCGGAATTGGAACAGAACAACTAATTTACGAAGGAAAAAATTGGTATAATTTTAATAAAAATGAATTAATAGGAATTATAAAAAATATTTATAAAAAAAAGAATTATACTTTTGATTTTGAAACAAGCGAAATAGAATGTATTAACGAAGAACAATTAGATTTTTACGAAATTGGTGTAACACTTTTTTTTAATAAAAATAAATTGGAAAGTGTAGATATTTCTAAACCAATAATATAAAACAAAAATTATGTAAAAAAGTAAATAATAAAATAAAAAGCGTTTAGCTTACTTTCTTGATATTGAAATCTGGTAAATTTTAAATAATCACAAGAAATAAGACGAATGCTCACGCCAAACGGCGTGGGCTGTTCTTATTTGTGATTATGGGTTTGCCAGAACCTCAATATCAGATAAGGTTACAGTTCCCACGCTTTTTTTTATATCTAAATTTTAACGTTTTGGGGAGTTGGACAAACTAAATATTTTTTATTATGAAATTTAAAACGTTATTAATTGCATTTGCAATATTGTTTGTTGGTGCTAATGTAAAAGGACAAAGTCCATATTGGCGAGTTGGAGTTTCACTTTCTGGAAACCATAATTTTCCTTTAAATTACACAGAAATAAGAAGCATTAATTCTACTTTTACAGGAAGTGGCAGTATTGGAGCATTTCAAACAGAAAATTTTTCTTATGCAAATCTGTCTTTAAAAGTGGGGTATAATCTTGCTGCAGAAGTTTTTGTAGAAAATGTTTTTAGTTCGCTTGTTTTTTCTCCTATAACTTTAAACTTTGCAGGTAATTATCTTTCAATAGAACCAAATATTGCATGGAATGTAATAGATAATCCATTGGAACAAAATTTTTCATTTTCGTGGGGATTTTCATTATATTTTAATGCTTTTAGTTCACAAATAGAATAATTTATTATTTAAAATTAGTTATTGTATGATAACTAATTATTTATTAACTAATTAAAAATAAAAACATGAAAAAAATAATTTATTTAACAATAGGTATTATCATTATTCCTATTTTATTAACAAGTTGCGAAAAGAGAACATTAGAAATCAAATTTATTGTTACTGTAACAGAAAGTGATTCTACGGGAAAATCAGTTCTTGTAGAAGGAGCTAATGTTATAATGGGACGTAAAGATGACGGAACAAATAATTTAGCAAATGGATACACAAGTGATGAAGGTATTTATGAATTTACCGAAAAAGTAGATGTTAATAGGTATCATTATGTTACATGTTTTGGCTACCCACGTAAGGTTGGACAGGTAATTACTCATTCTTTTAGCTTTATATTATAATGAAAAGACCACTACAAAAAAAAATAATATATTGATAATTAAGATATTACAAATAAAAAAGACCACTACAATTTAATGTTTTTTTGTATAATTAATAATTAGAAAACATGTTAAAATTGTGTAAGTTTCCAACTTTACGTGGGTAGCCCATGTTTTTGGAATGACTCTATACAATATAAATTTATTGATGAAAAAGAAATAGGAGCAAAAAAAGACCATGAAATTGATTTTAAATATTAAAATTAATTATAAACTTATAAACTTTTTATAAAATGAAGAAAATATTTTTCATATCATTAGTATTATTATTATTTTCTTGTGAAAAACAAGAAGATATTGGAGGTGGAGGATTAAAACGTGGTAATGTTTTTAAAGTTACTGTTCATGATTTTGTAACAGAAGAACCTATTTTTAATGCAGTAGTAAGCATAAAAACAAGCGACATAAACAATGAAATAGAAGATAGATTTACAGACCATTTAGGGCAGGCACGATTTGTTTTTGATAAAAAATTAAAAAATGAAACACTTGTTACTGTTACTGTTTCTAAATATGGTTATGAAGATGGTTCGGATAAGAATGTAATATACAAAAAAGAAGGAGAGGAACAAAAGGATTTTATTGTTACGATGCAACCAATTATAGCAGAAGATACAGAGTAAAATACTCATAAGTTGTTTCTAAAATAAGAGAATGAGTTTTTTATACAAATAAAATAACTAAAGTTTCGGAGTTGTAAACACTTGAATATCAATGGATAAGTAGAGT
>JAOZQN010000386.1 GCA_029932195.1 Bacteroidales bacterium
TATTTCTAACAATTTTATTATCACCGATTTAGAAAGTCAGAAACTTCAGTTATCAAGTTTAAAGTTCGTTCTACTTTAAAGAAAATATATTTATTTTTAAATACGTTTACTTACCTATAACATAATTAAATAAGATAATAAAGCTTGGAATTTGTATATAAATGAAACAAATTTTCAACTTGACAACTTTAGAGTCCACTCCGAAAAGTGTATTTTTGACAAAATCAAGGCGGATATTAATTTTAGGGCACTCCTAAAAACTCAAATATCAAGGCTTTTTAAATTATTAAAGTTTGAGTTTACTGTTGTAAATGAGTATTTTAAATATTTTTAGTAACGCAGAGATTCGGATTTTTAGGAGTGCCCTTTATAAACACAATGAGCATATCTCATTCCACTTATTGCAAATAAGAATTTTAAAATTTGCACACAATGCAGATAAAAAAAACTTTTGAAATTAATTCAATTTTAAGATTTAGAACTTACAACTAATAACTTAGAGTAATAATTGATAGCATTTTATTTTTTTAACAAAAATTAATTTTGTAAATAAATATTTATTTCTAATTTTGCATTCAAATATTTAGATATATCAATAACTTAATTTAAAATTATAAAATGGCAACTTTATTTACAAATTTAGACCATCTTGAAACTGCAAGTCAGTTTAAAGAAGCAATTGAAAACAACGAAAACGTAATGATTTGTTGCGGTAGAATGGGACCCATGTGTGTGCCAGTATATGCCGAAATGGAAAATTTAAAAGGGGAATATAACAATGTGAAATTTTACGATATGCTTTTTGACACTCCAGAAGCACATGTTATCAGAAACTTACCAGAATGCTCAAGTTTTATGGGACTTCCTTTTACTGTTTACCTTAAAAACGGAAAAGTAGCAAAAGCAACAAGCAGTATCCAATCAAAAGATCAAATTACAGCTATCCTTAAAGAGCAGTTTTAATTTTTTTGAGTTATCGTGTTCTACTAGTTTTTGAGTTATCGTGTTTTTAAATTTGCAAAATGGTAGCAAACTAAAAAACGATTAACTAAAGAACACGATAACTAAAAAACACGATAACTAAAAAACATGAAAAATTTTG
The DNA here is from genome assembly GCA_029932195.1 of Bacteroidales bacterium. Lineage (GTDB taxonomy): Bacteria > Bacteroidota > Bacteroidia > Bacteroidales > JAOZQN01 > JAOZQN01. The sequence continues at coordinate 1,103 of JAOZQN010000386.1, forward strand.
ACGTAATAATAATTGGTGGCGGACCAGCCGGACTAACTGCTGGAATTTATTTATCAAGGGCTAAAGTAAAAACCTTGATAGTTAATGAAGGAATTGTTGGTGGTCAAATGGTTCTTACTCACGAGATTGCGAATTATCCGGGAGTAGAAAATATTAGTGGATACATGCTTTCTCGCATAATGCAAAAACAGGCAGAAAGTTTTGGTTGTGAAATTCGTTCTAACATAAAAGTAACAAAAACAGACCTTTCGGGAAAAGAAAAACAAGTAGAGATTAATGAAAATGAGACCTTCTCTGCCAAAGCAATAATAATTGCAACAGGAGGAAAATCTCGCAAACTTGGAGTTGTTGGCGAAGACGAATTTGCAGGAAGAGGAATTTCCTATTGTGCTACTTGCGACGGCGATTTTTTTCAGGATAAAGAAATAATTGTTGTGGGAGGCGGAAATTCGGCATTGGAAGAGGCTGTTTCGCTCACACAATATGCAAGCAAGGTAACTATTGTTCACGAATTTGACTATTTTCAGGCACACGAACATGCAATTGAAGAGGCAAAAAAGAACGATAAAATCCACTATATTTTAAATTCTACAATTTCTGGATTTTACGGAACACAATCACTTGAAAAAGTAACTGTTAAAAACCTAAAAACTGGCAACGAAACAGAAATGCCAATTTCAGGAACTTTTATTTTTATTGGATACGTTCCACAAACAGCTTTTTTGAACAAAAAAATAGAATTATCAGCAAGAGGAGAGATTACAACAAACGAAGATTTATCTACAAATATTGAAGGAATATTTGCAATTGGCGATGTTAGAGAAAAACGTTATCGCCAAGTAACAACTGCAACTGCCGATGGCACAATAGCTTCGCTAAATGCAATAGAATATTTACAAAAAAAATAGCATTTTTTCAAAAAAAAGTTTGGTAGTTAAAAAATAGTTTTTACTTTTGTCAAACCAATTTAAAACTAAAAGCGAGAATAGCTCAGTGGTAGAGCATAACCTTGCCAAGGTTAGGGTCGCGAGTTCGAATCTCGTTTCTCGCTCTTGAGTTGCCTGAGTGGTGGAATTGGTAGACACGCAGGACTTAAAATCCTGTGGGCAGTAATGTCCGTGCCGGTTCGACCCCGGCCTCAGGTACCAAGAAAATAAAAAAGGTTGTCATTAGTTTGGCAGCCTTTTTTTTTTTGCTAATTTTGTAATAGTTATTTTTTCTGATAATAATTTCAGAAAACAGATACATTTTTAAAACATAGAAAAATGAATACATACCTAAAATCCATATATGTTCACAATAATTATGTGAATAATAATTTTTTAATAGATTTTCCGCCACAAAATGGCGAAAAATTCAAACACCTTATTATTACAGGTGAAAACGGTAGCGGAAAAACTACGGTTTTGAAGAGTGTAAATATTCTTTTACGAAATTTAATGAATGATTTAGAAGTAATTAGATATTATTTTGATTCAACTTCAAAAGAAAAAAATATTTTAGAAAATAAACCTTCTTGTGAATTAGATTTTATAAAAAAAAGTAATAAATTTTTATACATATATATTAAAGCGTTAAAATTTAAAGAAATAGAAGAAAATAAAGATATTATCCTAAAAGATATTTTAATAAAATATAATAAACGTTTTGAAAAATTAGTAAAAGATGTAAAAACATCAAAAGAAATAGTAAAAGAAGAACAAAAAGAGATAATAGAATATAAAGAAAAGATTACCGAAATAAAGAAAAAGTTTCCTGTAAAAACAGCTTCAGAACTTAACAAATTAAAAAAAGAGATAGAAAAATACGAAGAGTGGATAAAAGGGAAAACAGAACATAAAGAACATAATGAAAAAAGATCAAACACTTTAGAAAATGAATATGAAAATGCTTCTTTATCTGAATTTTTCTTAATTTATTTGTTAAAATTAAAAGAAGAACATTCTTTTGCTATAATGGATGAGAATATAGAAAAATCAGATGTATTTAAAAGAATATTTTTGAATTTAGACAAAACTTTTCAAAAATTATTTGAAGAGCCAGAATTAAAATTAAAACATGATTATAATAGAGGAGATAGAAAATTTTATTTTGAATACCCAGATGGCAGACAAACAAGTTTTAATCAATTATCGCACGGGCATAATGCAGTTATGACTATGCTCGCCGAAATTATGCTAAATATTGAAGCATACCGAGAAGACAATCCAGAAGATGTTAATCCGAAAGGAATTGTGGTTATTGATGAGATAGAAAGTCATCTACACTTGTCATTGCAAGAGAAAGTTTTGCCAGTTTTGATTCAAATGTTTCCTAATTTGCAATTTATTGTAGCTACGCATTCGCCAGCCGTTATTGCAAGTATAGACAATGTAACAATTTACGATTTATCAAAACAACGAACTGTAAACGAAAATCTTACAGGAATACCATACAACGTTTTAATGAAAGAACATTTTGGTTTAGAAAGTGATTATTCAATAACTGTTACAAAAAAATTAAACAGAGTAATAGAATTAATGAATAAAAAAAATATCTCTAAAAAAGAAAATGAGGAGTTAGAAAAATCTTCTACTGAACTTCATGAATTATCACCAAAATTAGCATTAGACATTTATTTAGAAATTAAAAAGAATAGAAAAAATGATTAATTGTAATAGAGAAGATGTTGATATTCCTGAAATAAAAAATCAACGCTGGACTACTGAAATTTACAAAAAATTAGGAATAATTTTTCATAATAAATGTTATTTGTGTGAAACAAAAGAATTTAATCCTGCTACATTTGAAGTAGATCATTTTATATCTCAATCAAAAGACCTTTCTAAAAAATTAGACTGGAATAATCTATATCTCGCTTGCAGAGGCACTTGCAATCAGTATAAAAGTGCATCTTTTGATAATATTTTAGACCCTTGCAGTCATGATGTAGAAAAACTGATTATTTACGAACTTACTCGTGGATATTTCAAACCTCGTTTTTATGCAACCAATCCAAGCAATATTAAAATTACAAATACCTGTAAATTATTGGATAAGATACATAAAGGGAATAACAAAAAGTCTATTTACAAAACAAAAACATTACAAGAAGTAATAAGAATACAAGCAAGTTTTGCTATCGCAGAATTAAACCATATAAAACAAAATAGCCCTAATACAGAAAAAGAGAAGAAAGAAAAAATTAAAAATACACAAAAATTAGAACAAGATATAAAGGAATTTGTCAGTAGAGAGTCGCCTTACACAATGCTTATGCGTTCTCTTGCAGAAAGATTTGAGTTTAAATATTTATTTGATTAAAACTACCCCTAAATATGTATGAAATTTTAATAATAATTTCGTTAATTTCTGTTGTTGGTGCAGTGTTTAAAATTATGCACGGAATAAAAAAACAAAAAGAACGTAAAAAGATGATAGAACAATTTGAAAAAGAATACCCACCAAAAGATTAAATAAAATGAAAAAATTACACTTGTTTTTTATAATGTTTTTAATAAATATCCAAGTTTTTGCTCAGGAAGAAGTTTTGCAAGAAGCTGTATTTAAAGATAATATCTACACCTTAATGCTTCACCCAGAAAATGCTCCCCTCTCCTACCCGATTATAAATTTGAATGGTAACGAAAAATTAAAACTTTCGTTCGATGATTTAGAAAAAGATAAAAAAATAAAAGATTATCAATATACAATAATTCATTGCAATGCCGACTGGACAATGTCTGATCTTTTTTACAACGACTATATAGACGGTTTTGAGGAAAATGACATAATAGAATACGATCAATCTTTTAACACTTTTTGCGATTATATTCATTATAAAACTATATTTCCAAACGATGATTTAGAATTCTTAGTATCAGGAAATTATATTGTAAAAGTTTACGAAGATTATGATATTGATGACGTTGTTCTTCAAGCTCGTTTTGTTGTTGTAGAGCAACAAATAGCAATCACTTCTATTATGAAGACAGCAACAAGAGCAGATTTAAAATTTACCTCGCAAGAAATAGATTTTTCGTTGTTTACACAAAATTCAAATATTTCAAATCCTCTGCGAGATATAAATGTTACTATTACTCAAAACAATAGGTGGGATAATGCTATTTATAATCTCAAACCTCGTTTTATAAAAAACAACGAACTTAGTTTTGACTACGATTTTGAAAACGTTTTTCTTGGAGGAAACGAATTTAGATATTTTGATGCCAAAGATATGAAATTTGCCGCAGAACGAACTCAAAATATTGAATACAAAGCTCCATTTTATCATTTTTATTTAATTAATGATGAAATACTTAATTACAGAAAATATACTTATAATGCCGATTTGAACGGAAAAATATTTATAAAAAATGATAGAGGTTTCAATAGTGAAAATGAATCTGATTATTTGTGGGTTCATTTTACTTTAAAATCGGAATTTGAATATCCTAACGATGTTTATATTTTTGGAGGGCTAACAAACTGGGCTTGCACAGAAAAAGCAAAAATGTTTTTTAACGAAGATAAACAACAATACGAATGCGAATTATTTGTAAAACAGGGATATTATAATTATCAATTTGCAATTTTAAATTCTAATTCAGGTGAAATAACTACCACAGAACTAGAAGGCTCGCATTTTGACACAGAAAATGACTACATAATCTACGTTTATCTCAGAGACCAATCATTAAATTACGACAAATTAATAGGAGTGAAAACAATGAACAGTTATCAATGAACAGTTATCAGTTATCAGTTATCAGTAAACAGTTATCAGTAAACAGTTAGCAGTAAACAGTTAGCAGTAAACAGTTATCAGTAAACAGTTAGCAATGAACAGTAAACAGATATAATATAGGTTACTAA
>JAOZQN010000387.1 GCA_029932195.1 Bacteroidales bacterium
AAAAGCCAAAAGCCAAAAGCTAACCGCCAAAAGCCAAAAGCTAACCGCCAAAAGCTAACCGCCAAAAGCCAAAAGCCAAAAGCCAAAAGCCAAAAGCCAAAAAAGTTATGCAGAAACTAAATTTACCGACATATAAATTTCAATTACAAATAAATGAAGACGGTAAAAGGTTGATTTTTGATGAGATACGTAAAAAATATGTTGCTCTTACACCAGAAGAATGGGTGAGACAAAATTTCTTGAAATATTTAATTATTGAAAAAAAATACCCAAAATCTTTAATTTCTGTAGAAATGCAACTATATTTGAACAATATTTCACGGCGTAGTGATATAGTTGTTTTTTCACAACAAGCTAAACCTAAGGTGATTGTGGAGTGTAAATCTGCAAATGTTAAAATAAATAACAATGTTTTTGAACAAATAAAAGAGTATAATATAAAACTTAAAGTAGATTTTTTGATAATAACAAATGGGCTAAAACACTACTGCTGTAAAGTAGATTATGAAAATAATAAGTGTATTTTTTTAGAAGATATTCCGAGTTATAAAGAAGTGTTGAGTTTTTAGTCTTGAGTTTTGAATTGGTGTAAACCTAATTTTTTCTTTCAAAATTTAAACAAATGAAATTAGGAATAAAATTATCAATATTTACAAGTATTATTGTGCTTATTTCAATAGTAGTGGTAGCTCTATTTTCTATTTATCAATTTAAAATGGAAATGGAAAATAGTATAGAGATATATCGGCATGAAGAAACAGAAAGAGTATTAGACCAATTAAAAGATATTGTAAATATTTCATATTTAATGATAGATAATAGTTATAGAGCTTCAACAAAAGTGGCTATTGAGGAAAGATATGGTATAACTTTTTCAAATAAAGAAAATGAGGAAGTAAAAATGATAGCTTTAAATATGTTATTAATCACTATTGATAATCTGCGAGAACTACGTTTTGGAGTTAATGGATATGTTTGGATAAATGAATTTGAAATCCCATATAAGGTTGTCATGCACCCAATTAAGCCAGAATATGAAGGATATTCCAAAGTGCTTTTTATTGGAGATAATAACAAAAATATTTATGAAGCATATCACGATTCTATAGTGGAAGGAAGTGGAGAAGGAAGAGTTATTTGCTGTTTAAATAAACCAGACTATGATGAAAAAAAAATAATATTAAGTTGGCTAAAACTTCACGAACCATTAGGTTGGGTTATTGGAACAGGAGTTTATATTGATTATATAGACAAAATTATTACAAAAAAAAAAGAAGAATTAGAGGCACAAATTATAAGATTAATATTAGTAATTTCATTAGTTGGTTATTTTTTGTTTTTAACAGCTTTAGTATCATTATTATTTTTTAGTGAAACAATATCAAAACCAATTTTTGAAATACAAGAAAAGTTATTTTCTTTGACACAAGGAAAATTTGTAGGGCAATTAAATATCAAACAAAATGATGAAATAGGGCAGGTGAAAAAATCATTAAATTCTTTAATTATTGTATTATCAATGTATTCTAAATTTGCAGATGAAATAGGTGCAGATAACTCTGAATATCAATTTACTCCATTAAACGACCAAGATTTTATTGGAAACTCATTAGTGTCTGGACGGAAATAGATAACAATTTATATATCAAATAAATACAAGGCTAAATCAATTTGAATGTTTAAAAACAAAAAAAGATAAAACACTGATAATCACGGTGTAAAAAAAACAGACAATGCTATAAGTTTGTAAAATACAAAACATTCAAACCAATTTAACAAGATAACACACTGTATGATTGCTTATTACCTATTTCCGTCCAGAGACTCATTAATGAAAGTCCATTCAAGTGTTTTTGAAAAACAGCTTAAAGACAACAAATAAATGAAATTAAGAACCAAATTACCAATATTTACAAGTATTACCGTGTTGATTTCAATAGTGGTAATAGCTGTATTTTCTATCTATCAATTTAAAAGAGAGATAGAAGAGAGTATAGAAATATATCGGTATGAAGAAACAGAAAAAATATTAGACCATCTAAAAGATATTGTAAATATCTCATATTCAATGATAGATAATAGTTATCGTGCTTCTACGAAAGAGGCAATTGAAGAGAAGTATGGACTAACTTTTTCAGACAAAGCTAGCGAAACCGTAAAAATGATAGCAATTAATATGTTAACGGTTACTAAAGAAAATTTGCGGGTGTTACGTTTTGGTGTTGATGGATATATTTGGATAAACGAATTTGAAGCTCCATATAAGGTTATTATGCACCCTATTAAGCCTGAATATGAAGGAGAAATAAAAGTATTTAATATTGGAAATACAGATAAAAATGTTTACGAAGCATTTCACGACTCTATTGTAGTAGGTTCTGGAGAGGGCAGGGTTAGATATGAATTTTACAAACCAGGTTCTGATGAGAAAATAGAAAAACTCAGTTGGGTGAAATTATATGAGCCATTAGAATGGGTTATTGGAACAGGAGTTTATATTGACCATATAGATAGAATTGTTGCAAAAAAAACAGCAGAATTAGAAGCACAAATTAGACGATTAATATTGGGAATCTCATTCATTGGTTCTATCCTAATTTTAATAGCTTCGGTTGCATTATTCTTCTTTGGAAAAACAATAACAAAACCAATTTATAAAATTCAGGAGCAATTGTCCATCATGGCAAAAGGAAAGCTTGTAGAACAATTAGACCTCAGACGGAATGATGAAATTGGACAAATGAAAAAATCATTAGACTCTCTAATTGTCGGATTTTCAATGTATTCTAAATTTGCAAACGAAATTGGTGAAGGCGATTTTGAGAGCCAGTTTACTCTCCTTAGCGACGAGGATTTACTTGGTAATTCATTAATGCAAATGCGTTCCAGCTTAAAAAAAGCAAGAAATGCAGAGAAGAAAAGACAAGAAGAGAATAAAAAAAGGCAATGGGCTACAGAAGGACTCACTGTTTTTGGAAACCTTATTAGAGCAAACTCTGGAGATATTAAAATTTTGGCAGACAAATTTATTCTCAAACTTACAAATTATATTAATGCCAATCAGGGAGGAGTTTTTATTTTAAATAACCTAAATATGAATGATATTTATTTAGAACAAGTCTCATCTATTGCTTATAACAAGAAAAAATTTCATGAAAAAAGAATAGAAATAGACGAAGGTCTAATTGGAGCATGTTTTTTGGAAAGAGAGCAAATAAATATAACAAAACTTCCCAGTGATTATATTGAGATAAAATCAGGACTTGGAACTGCAAATCCTACAAATTTACTTATTGTGCCACTACAATACGAAAATATAGCTTACGGAGTAATTGAACTTGCTTCTTTTTCTAAACTTGAAGAACATCAAATTGAATTTATAAAAAAAGTATCAGAAGGACTTGCTGTTTCTATATCTACTTCAAATATTGGGCTACCCACGTAAAGTTGGACAATGAAATTCGTGTAAAGCGTGGACGCTTTACGCATAATCAACTATGCGGCAAGCGTCCACGCTTGCCACGACAAATCGTTGAAAATCAATTTAGTCCAACCTTACGTGGGTAGCCAAATATTGTAAATAATGAAAATTTAGCAAAATATTAGTTCTCAAATATTGGGAACTAAAAAATATTATAACTTAAACTAAACATAAGAAAAATGAAAAAAATTACACTTATTATCGGAAGTCTTTTATTTGTATTGATGTTGAACGCACAACAAGTAGCAAAGAACTTAGTAGTTGTAGAGATAGGCACAGGAGGTTGGTGCCCATACTGTCCAGGAGCAGCAATGGGAGCAGATGATTTAGTCGAAAATGGGCATAGTGTTGCTATTATAGAAAATCATAATGGAGACCCTTATGCTACCGATTTCTCTGATGCCAGAAATAATTATTATACTATAAGTAGCTACCCATCAGCACTTTTTAATGGGCAAAATGTTGTTCCTGGAGGCGATCATGACCAGTCTATGTATTCGTATTATCTTCCCAGATACAACAATGCAATTGATGACCTAACTTCTTTTGAGGTAGAAATGGAGGTAACTTCTACCGACGACTCTAACTTTGATGTTACAGTTACAATAAATAAAGTTGAAGATTATGCAGGAACAAATTTAGTTTCACACCTTGTTATTACTCAGTCGCATATAGAATATTCATGGCAAGGAATGGATGAATTTAATTTTGTAAATGTTGCTATGTTTCCTAATCAAAATGGTACAAGTTTAGATTTTTCTACCGAAGACCAAATTATTTTAGACTATAATTTTGATGTTCTTCCTGAATGGGTTTTAGAAGAGTGTGAAATTATTGCATTTGTTCAAGATAATAGTTCAAAAGAAATCTTGCAAGGAAGAAAAGCAGATATGTATATCCCTGTTGGAACAAATAATGTTATTTTAGATGAAATTATTGTTCCAGCAGAAGGATTAATTTGTGAAACAACATTATCACCAACAGTAATAATTAAAAATAAAGGGACAGAAAATTTAACATCATTAACAATAGAATATTCTGTAAATGGAGGAGATATTTCTACTTATAACTGGACAGGAGATTTAGAATTTGCAACATCAGAAGAAGTTGTTTTAAATCTAATTCCTTATTCTATTGAAAACGAAAATACTCTTGAAATAACAGCTTTATTACCAAATGGAGAAATTGATGATGATGCCTCAAATAATATTCAAACTCATGATTTTGATAAAGCAGTAGAAACAACATCAAGAGTATTTTTAGATATGAATACGGGTAGCTCTTTTGCTCAAAATATTTCGTGGGAACTTGAAAACTCAGCAGGTGATATTTTATATTCAGGTAGTGGATATTCATCAAGTACACAGGTAAATGAAACTTTTAATTTAGATTTAGATGATTGCTATTATTTTACCATTTTTAATTCGTACAACAATGGATTTTCTATAAATGGATACTACATACTCACAGATTCAGAAGGAACAGAAGTTACTATGGTAGAGGGAGATTTTGGTAGCTCACAAACAGTTCCTTTCGGTGTTATAATTTTAGCTCCCGTAAAAGAAATATTAAACAATTCATTATCTATATACCCAAATCCTGCGACAGATTTAGTCCATCTTAATTTAGAAAAAACACAGGACTTTGATATTAAAATTTATAATATTACAGGAAAACAAATATTAGAAAAATCTTATAATAATACTAATAATGTAGATATAAACTGTTCGGAGTTTGAAAATGGAGTTTATTTTTTAGAAATAAATAATGGAACTACTGTTGTTAGTCGAAAAATTACTATAATAAAATAAATTGGCACTTGTTAAAAATGTCAATAAATTATTATTCAACACTTACTAATGTTCTATAAGAACTTAGTAACGTGTTGTATAATAATTATACAAATTATGGTCAGATGTATTTTACTTTATTAAATTTGATGAAAAAAACAAAATTATCTTATAAAATGAAAAATAAATTAAAATTTCTTTTAATTCCTTTAATGGTAATGTTTTTTGGCTCTTGCATGCAGGAGGTAACTTTATCTGAATTAGAAAATATAAAGATAGAAAAAAATAGCAATAGTCTTGATATTGTTCTTTATCTGAAAATAAATAATCCCAATGCCTTTAAAATAAAAGTGCAAGAAATAAATGTAGATTTAACTTTAAATTCATGGGAAGTAGGAGAAGTAATAAGTAAGGAAGAGTTTGTTTTAAAACCAAATTCTAACGATGTTTATCCTGTGCCTGTAAATGTAGATTTTGGAAATATCTTAACGGGAGGTGCAGCTTTAATATCGTTATTTTCAAGTGATAAAGCAACTGTTAAAATATTGGGAGACATAAAAGCTAAAGCCTTTTTCATCTCTAAAACTATAAAAATAGACGAAACAAAAGAAGTCTCTCTGTAAATAATCCATTGATAATCCATAAGCCCACCCCAACCCTCCCAAAGGGA
>JAOZQN010000388.1 GCA_029932195.1 Bacteroidales bacterium
CAGTTTATCTATTTTATTATTTCTTAATACGAACTTAAAAGCTCAAAATGAGAATAATACAGTAATTAATAATTTTAATGTAAATGCAGAAACAGGTGCAAGTATTGGAAAAATAAATAATACTAATTATTTTTCTACTTATACAATGCCAAGTTTTAGTTTGCAAATAAATCCAAAATTAAGTATAAATACGGGTTTATTATTTATGAGCTACAAATTAGATGCTCCTCTGTTTCAGGAAAACAGAATAGATAGGACAAATCATACGGCATACCGAAATTACCTTTTTACGCAAGTAAATTATAGGGTAAACGAAAAATTGACTATCAATGGTAATATTATGTCTGAAATGAGTATTATAAATTTTGGAAACGACTCTCAGAACAATCCATTTTTCAGGAGTTATTCTGTTGGAGCAGACTATCAAATAAACGAATATTTGCAAATAGGTGTGCAGTTTAGACAGTCTTCTTTTCCATACTAAACGACAGGTTACATGTTGCAAGTTCCACTAAACAAAGGAAAAAATTGTTCCTAAATAAACATAATGAAATTCATGTTTTAAAAAAAAACACAAATTAATATTCTTAATTATTTTTTTAATTTAAAAATATTATTACTTTTGTGATATTAAAATATTCATGAATTTTATTAATCTAATTTAAAATTATTATTATGGACCCATATTATGGACAAATTTGTCTTTTTGCATTTAATTATGCACCAAGAAACTGGATATTGTGTGATGGAAGGTTATTATCTATTGGTGAAAATTCTGCTTTGTTTGCGTTGTTAGGAACAACCTATGGAGGTAATGGAGTTACTAATTTTGGCTTACCAGATTTGAGAGGAAGAGTTCCTGTGGGAGCTAACAACAGCACATATAGGTTAGGAACACGTGGTGGAGTAGAAACAGAAAGAATAGACGTATCGCAAATGCCAGAGCATGATCATACTGGAATTGCTAATGTTGAAACAAAAGTAACTTGTAGCACAAATGTAGCAGACCAGAATAATCCAAGTGGTAATTTCCCTGCAATTTCAAAAGAAATAGATAGACAAACTATACCTATGTATAATGGTACAGGTGGTGCCTTGATGGGTGGTGGTGCAACAACATCTGTAAACTTTACCACAACAAAAACAGGTGGAAATGTAAACCTTAATATTGTACAACCTTATCTTGCAATTGGTTATTATATTTGCATTAATGGTGTTTTTCCACCAAGACCTTAATTTTTTTTTATAATTTTTGTAAGTGCAATTAGGACTAAGAAAAGAGCCTGCAAATATTTTGCAGGCTCTTTTATAATTAGATAGTTGTATTGAATTAACGTATCTTTTCTTAAAAAAGGCTTACAAAATGTTTGCAAACCCTCTTTTATTTTTACATTGCTCTATAATTTTTCGATAGTAAACCATGTGTGAGTAGATCCTACTTCTGTAGCATCAGCTGCACTATATTCGAACGATGCCCAAATCTGTACCACATCACCTGCATCTAAATATAAAATATCCGATATAAAAGTGCTACCATCATTAAATCTCTCAGCTCTTTTAGTAGTAGAGCCACTCGGACCTGCATATATCGCCACGAATATAGATCCAGGAGCATAATCCATTTCTACATTTGCACTTACCCTATAATAACCAGTAGTAGGTGCAGTAAACTCATCGTTGGCAAAATTGTTACCTTCATCAAAATGTTCAGTCCCAAATTCAACTTGTTCCAAAGCAATGTCAATATCTTGTGCAACAGTATTATAAGCCCTTGCACCAACAAAAGAACTTCCACCACTTGTTGCACTTACAATATATGGGTCTCCGCCTGTTCCTGCTCCTGTTACAGTTACGTTTGTTCCAGCTTGTGTTACTCCACCTACTCCATCTACTCCATCTGCTCCTGTTGGTCCTGTTGCTCCTGTTGCTCCTGTTGCTCCTGTTGCTCCTGTTGCTCCTGTTGCTCCAGCTGGTCCTGTTGCTCCAGCTGGTCCTGTTGCTCCTGTTGCTCCAGCTGCTCCTGTTGCTCCTGTTGCTCCGTCGTCTCCATCAGATCCTGCTGGTCCTGTTGCTCCTTGGACACCCTGTGCTCCATCTGCTCCTGTTTCTCCTTGTATTCCTTGTTCTCCTTGTGGTCCAGGGATAGAACTTCCAGATGTTTCAGCATACAAAGCATAAGGAACACTTAAAAGTTGGCTTGTTCCCATTAAGGTGCCGTTTACAGTTATTTCTATAAAATATGTATTGGCACTCCAATCTATTGGACTCATATCGCCTTGCGAACCTATGTTTAAATTTATTAGTCCTTGTGCGGTAGTGGTTACGGTGTGGGCTTCGTCAAATACGCTGGTTACAAGGTCGCTTTGTAAAATAGAAATATTTACTGTTACGCTTTCTTCTGCCATTATAGTCCCGTCTGCATTGCGTAAAACTGCTTGATACTTAAATTCATTTGGCGTTTGTGCCAAAACTCCTGTTACGGCGAATAATATCGCCAATAATACTAATGATAATTTCTTCATTTGAATAAAAACTTAATTGTTAATAATTGTCTAAACCTTGATTTTCTTGATTAAAGGATTTTCTTGATTTTTTTATAGCTTCGCGATATTAATCAAGGCAATCTTTTAATCCCAAAAATCATGGTCGATTTTTGATGATTTTAAATGATTTAATTAATTGTTTAAACCTTGATTTTCTTGATTATAGGATTTCTTGATTTTTTTATAGCTTTGCTATATTAATCAAGGCAATCTTTTAATCCCAAAAATCATGGTCAATTTTTGATGATTTTAAATGATTTAATTAATTGTCTAAACCTTGATTTTCTTGATTATAGGATTTCTTGATTTTTTTATAGCTTTGCTATATTAATCAAGGCAATCTTTTAATCCCAAAAATCATGGTCAATTTTTGATGATTTTAAATGATTTAATTAATTGATTATTTTCCGAAACTGTAATAAAATAAGTTCCTACGGCATAGTTTGAAAAATTGATTTGTTCAATATCGTCTGCAAAATTTTCTATTTGCAATACTCTTCCCGTAAAATCGGTAATAGTATATTGCATAGCTTCTACTTTTGAACTTTCAACTTTTAAACTTATAAAGTCTGTTGTTGGATTTGGATAAACAGACATATCAATATCTGCCCGCAAATCTTCTACTGCTGTAATAACATACGAATCTTGATGAAATCCTTGTGTTAGAACATAATCTCCTGCTGTATGCGTTGTGGTTATACACTCTCCAATTGACCAGTCCAATTGGTAACTTGTGTTGTTAAAACTATCGCCAGCCGAACTCACCAGTTCGGGGCTTGCTGTTTGGCTCATCGCCAAATTTGTCATTGCTATGCCAATGACTAACAATCCTAATCTCTTCATAAATTTGATTTTTTAAATTAATAAATTCTATTTTTGTTCTTTTTTAGCTGTGAACCATATCGCACAATTCATCGTAAGTTGTGCGAATTGCAAAGTTACTCATTTTTTTGACAATTCCAAGTTACGCAAGCGATTATGAAATCAAATTCATAATTGCTTGCGAAACTTGGAACCTGTAACTTGCAACTTATTTACTATTAATAATTTCCAAAAAATCTTGCTCCGAAATTATTGGAATTTTGAGTTCGTTTGCTTTTTTTATTTTACTTGAACCAGCTTTTTCGCCTGCAATTACATAATCTGTATTTTTAGAAATTGAACTGCGTTTTTTTCCACCAAAGTTTTCCACTATATTTCCGAGTTCTTTTCTACGGGCGGAAGTCCCAAAATTTCCTGTTATAACAAATGATTTTCCTCCAAGACTATTAGAACCTTCTGTTGCTTCGCTTTTAAATTGTAACCCAGAATTTTGCAATCGGTTAATTAAAGTAATATTTTCATCAACAGAAAAATATTCAACAATGCTTTCTGCTATTTTATCTCCAATCTCATCTACTTCTACAAGCTCTTCAAATTTTGCATCAATAATTTTATCAATTGACTTATAATGTTTTACAATAATTTTAGAGATAGTTTCGCCTACAAATCTTATTCCAAGTGCATATAAAACTTTTTCAAACGGATTTTCTTTTGATTTGTTAATGCTTGATATTAAGTTATTTGCAGATTTTTTGCCAAAACGTTCAAGACTTACTAATTGTTCTGTTTTTAATTCATATAAATCAGCAAAATTTTGTATTAAATTATTGTTATGCAGTAAATTAACTGTCGCTTCGCCACCTCCAATATCCATCGCTTTTCTGCTAATAAAATGCTCTATTTTTCCCTTAATTTGTGGAGGACAATTATTAGAATTACGACAATAATTTATTGCCTCGTCTTCTATGCGTTCCAATTTTGTATTACATTCAGGACAAAATTCTACAAAATTCACTTTTTCAGCGTCTTGTGCTCGTTTTTCTTTATCAATACCAACTATTTTAGGAATAATTTCACCACCTTTTTCTACGTAAACTAAATCTTTATAAAACAAGTCTAAATTACTGATAAAGTCAGCATTATGCAAAGAAGCACGCTTAACAACTGTTCCTGCAAGTTGAACTGGTTCTAAATTTGCGACAGGAGTAACTGCTCCCGTTCTACCAACCTGAAAATCAACCGATAATAATTTTGTTAAAACTCGTTCTGCTTTAAATTTGTAAGAGATAGCCCAACGAGGAGCTTTTGAAGTTTCCCCAAGCTCACTTTGAAGGTCTAAAGAATCTACTTTTATTACGATACCATCAATGTCATAAGGTAAATTACTACGCTCTGTATCCCAGTAATTTATAAAATCAAGAACCTCCGAAATTGTCTTTACCTTTTTAGTATGTTCCGAAATTTTAAAACCCCATTTTTTACAATTATTCAAATTTTCGTAATGCGAACTTGAAAGTAGAGTATCACTTTCTAAATAGTATAAAAAGCAATCTAACTTTCTTTGTGCCAATTTATAAGAGTTTTTTTGCTTTAAAGAACCCGAAGCAGCATTTCTTGGATTTGCAAATAAATTTTTGCCTTCTTTTTCACGTTTTATATTTAGTTCTGCAAAAATTTTGTGAGACATAAATATTTCGCCACGTATTTCAAATTCTTTGGGATAATCAGAGTTTTGCAAAACAAGTGGAATACTTTTTATCGTTCTCACGTTTTCAGTAACATTGTCGCCTTGTTTTCCATCGCCACGAGTGGCTGCTTGCACCAATTTTCCGTCCACATATTTTAGACTTATTGATGCTCCATCAAATTTTAATTCGCATACGTATGAAAAATTTTCACCAATTATTTTTTTCACTCTCTGGTCAAAATCCTCCAATTCCTCCTTATTGTATGTATTTCCTAATGAAAGCATTGGAAAAGAATGATTTACTTGCTCAAAACTTTTATTTCTATCATCACCAACCCTAACTGTTGGCGAATTTACGTCATTAAATTCTGGAAATTTTTGCTCAAATTCCTCAAGTTTTTTCAACATTATATCATACTCATAATCAGAGATTAATGAATTAGAAAGAACATAATATTGATAATTATGATTTCTTAATTTATTTCTTAAATCAATTATCGTTTTTTTGGCATTTTCTTTGTTGGACATATTCCTTTATGGTAAGTTAATTGAATGAATATTTAATTTTGAGCCTAAAGTTCTTATTAACGTCTAATCTCAATTATTAAACTATTTAAAATATTGTTATTTATGTATTTGAATTAATATTTATTTTATTAAAATTAAATTCTTGATTCTTAGATATATAAAATTATTGATTAAAATTTTACACATAAATATAAAGTTCAAAATTATACTTTTTTAAATAAATATCTAAAAAAAATTTTATTATTTTAAAAAAAAATCTATTTTCGTAAAATATAAATGTTACAAAACTAAAGTTTCGGAGTTGTAAACACTTGAATATCAATGGATAAGTAGAGTTG
>JAOZQN010000916.1 GCA_029932195.1 Bacteroidales bacterium
CATACAACGGCAAAGAACTACAAGAAGACTTTGGCTTAAACTGGCACGATTACGGCTTCCGTTTTTATGACGCACAAATTGGCAGGTGGCATGTAATAGACCCAATGGCGGAGAGCCGAGTTTGGCTTTCTCCCTACCAATACGCACAAAACTCTCCAATAATGAGAATAGACCCAAACGGAATGTTGGATGACTGGGTTGAAACAATAGACGAAAATGGGAATGTTCATTGGACAGTCACAGTGCAAATAGAGAACTCTGCTAATATATCTGAAGATGCCTTGAAGAAATATGCAAATAAAGTAGAAACACAATTTGAAAGTGTTTTTCAGGGAATAGGAGAGAATGGGGTAGAATACACCTCTGATCTGGTTTTAGACTGGGACAAGAAAGATAAAGACAGCGATGATTTTATCTTAGATTTTGTAGAAAAAATGAGCGATGTCAACGATGAGGGAGCAGATGGAGTAGTTATGGAAATAGGTAACACTAAAACAAACTTCATCGAAGTTAAAGTGAATAAACTGGGATTAGAAGAAACTGGTTCCGTTGGTGCACATGAATTAGGTCATACAGGAGGTCTCAGGCATATTATTTCAGGAACAGATGTATTTGGTAATCCTGCAGAAAATAATAATATTATGTATCCTATTGATGAGGGAGACACAAAACCAAGTATTACGGGACATCAATTAGACAACATATCACGCACAATTAATAATGGAGGAGTTTTAGAATACCAACAAGAAGAAAAAATAAAACGACCAATAAGAAAAATTAACCCACTAAAATAACTAATAATAATATGAAACTATATTGGATTTTAACATATCTATTTGCAAGTTCGTTCCTTTACTCATTTGGACAAATAGAAACAATTTATTTTGATTTTGAAACAGGACTTATTCATAATGGTAGAGAACAAAGACATATACAAGATAGTGATACTTCTAATTATTATTTATCTATTGAGGATTATTTTATAAATGACACAGTAACTATTCTCGCAAATGACTCAATAATATTCAATGATATTGTTAATACTGAGCGATGTTACAGAACTATAAAAGTAGGAGAAGTAGGAAAAATAGAAAAAATAGGACTAAAAATAAATAATTCACCATTTTTTTATTTAGCAATATTAGAAAATAAATATTATTTAAGAATAGTGTATATAAAGTGGAGAAAAACAATGGGAATTTCATATTCTAAATACAAACCAATATGTAATTGACTCACAAAAAAACGGTTATAAATTTTCTAACTACACAGGCAACATAATTTACGAAGGTGGAGTAATAAGCTACATAATAACTACCGAAGGCAGAGTAACGTTTTCCCCCTTTGGGGGAACAAAAGGGGGCTCTTACGAATACTTTTTAACCGACCACCTCGGCAACACCAGAGTAGTATTTAACCAAAGCGGAGCAGTATTACAAACCAACAGCTACTACCCTTTTGGTATGAATAT
>JAOZQN010000389.1 GCA_029932195.1 Bacteroidales bacterium
TAAAAAAAATGGGGAATTAAATTTGGAAGTTTAAAATGAGAATTACTGCAAAAAAACAAGTTCTAACTGTTATAAGTTGTTTTGTAGCTGTTCTTTAGTAGGTTTTTTTTTGGTTTATTTCTAATCCAAAAAACTTTTTGCTGCTTTTAGTTCACGCTCTAATTCTTCTATCTGCATATTTTTCTGATTATCAGATAAATTAAATATCATTTGTAGTTCGTTGGCTACTGTATTTTTTATTTTTTCAATATCATTAATATAAAAATGTATCATTCCCGTTCGGCGAATAAAAAAGTCGGTAAGACTTGTAACCATCTCATAATCTACACAATAATTAACTTCTGCTTTTAGCCATGCTAATTTCCAATCTTTTGTTTTATTATAAAAATCAAAAGCAAGATTTGTAACCATTTCTACATTAGTTCCATAACGATAAAATAATTTCTTAAAATCTTCTACCGAAATATTTCCATGTTTTGCTTCGTCGTATTTTTTATCTGCATATTCAACGAGGTTTCGCAAAGAATATTCAAAATCAAATTCGCCTCCTGCAAGTTTTATATTTTTGGTAACACATTTGCCAATATCCTTGTCCATTTTTTTCGCAATAATATCCACAACTTTCATAGCCATAATACGATAGCCAGTGAGTTTTCCTCCAGCAATTGACAGCAAACCAGAGTCTGAATAAAAAATTTCGTCTTTACGAGAAAGTTCCGAAGGGTCTTTGCCGTCTTCGTGAATAAGCGGACGCAAACCAGACCATGCAGACTCAATATCAGAGAGTTGTAATTTTGCCGTAGGAGCAATTCTATTCATAGCATCAAGTAGATATTGTGCGTCTTGTTTTGTAACCGTAGGGTTCTCATAATCACCAGTATAGTTGGTGTCGGTTGTGCCAATATATACAACCTCAAAACGTGGAATTGCAAACACCATTCTCTTGTCGCCAACATCAAAATACAAGGCATGGTTCAAATTAAACTTCACCTTTGGAACAACAATATGAACACCTTTTGTAATATGCAATCGTTTGCCTTTAAGCGAATTATCTTTGTCTCGCATTTTATCAACCCAAACTCCTGTTGCATTTACAATATATTTTCCTTTTATTTCAAACTGCTCATTATCAATAGTATTTGTAACATTTATTCCTGTTACTTTTTTATCATTATCATAAATATAAGATTCTACATTACAATAGTTTGTAGCCAAAGAGCCATATTCTACGGCTTTTTTCATCACCTCAATTGTTAGGCGAGAATCATCAGTTTTATATTCGTAGTAAACTGCTCCACTTTTTAACAAGTCGCTTTCAATTAGAGGTTCTTTTTCTATTGTTTTTTCACGAGAAAGCATTTTACGATGCTCTTCTTTCTTTACGCCTGCCAAAAAATCGTAAACATATAATGCTAAGGAGGTTGTAAACTCTCCAAGATTACCATCTTTTATTATTGGCAAAAGCATTTTTTCGGGCAAAACTATGTGAGAGGCATTATTATGAACAATTTCTCTCTCTCTCCCTACTTCTTTTACAATGCCGAGTTCTAGGTGTTCCAAATATCGTAACCCTCCGTGAACCAGCTTAGTAGAACGACTACTTGTTCCCGAAGCAAAGTCGTTTTTTTCTACCAAAGCAACCGAAAGCCCTCGTGAAGACGCATCAAGTGCGATGCCTGCACCAGTAATTCCTCCACCAATAATTACTAAATCAAATTCTTTGGATTGTAACTTATTTATAACTTCCTTTCGTTCCTTTGCAGAAAATTTTGTTTTATTATTCATCAGTTATTATTAAATATTATATTTGCAAAAATAATAAAAAAGCAAATAAGTTTCATTAAAAAATGAAATTATATTTGAAAATATCTATAAACAAAACAGCTATGAAAAAAATAATTTTAGTTCTTGCACTTTTATTTTCGTTAAACGCATTTTCTCAAGACAAAGAAGCTTTTATATCTCTTCAATTTTCGGATAAATCGGTATCTTTGTATCCATTTTACAAAACTTTTAGTGTAGGCCTTGCTCCTGCTATCACTATTGCAATAGATAGAGAACTTTCATATCCGCTAAAATCGAACTTAATAAATTCACTTGAGCTAACTTGGTATAATCACAAAATGATTGGTGCAGGACTAACATTTATAAGTAATATTGGATATAAGTATCAGTTAAACAACGGTTTACACATTGAACCGAAAATAGGTGCTGGCTACAATGTTTTTTATCCTGCAAGAGAACTTTTTGTTTTGAACGAATTGGGAGAATACGAATCAAAAAACATTTTGCACTTTACTTTTGCAGGATCAGTAGGACTGGGAATTGGATATCAAGTTGGAAGAATTGCAATTTATACTCAATATTCATATATGATAGAAAGAAAATATAACGGAATTTTACCATTTCTACCAACATCTTTACTGGGAGTGGGAATAAAATATCAAATATCTTCTTTATAAATATTAGAACTACGTAATCCCACGTTACTAAGTGCCTACGGCACGTTAGTAAGTGTAATACCGACTTACTAACGTCAATTTAACCGGATAAAAATATAATCATGAAAAAAAATAAATTAATTATAACTTTAACAATTGTTTTACTTACAATTACATCTTGCAACAAAGAAGTAAATATTCCTTCTGATGATTGTAATTTGGATATAATAAGCAATAACGAAACCAACCCAAAAGCAGGAATATACCAAGAATTACTTGATGAATATTGTGCAAAAGGACTACCGGGTTTGTCATTGGTGATAGAAACTCCCAACGAGGGGCTTTTTGTGGGAACAGCAGGAATGGCTCAAATAGAAGACAATATTGAAATGAAGCCTTGCCATATTCATCATTCTGCAAGCATAGCCAAAACGTTTATATCTGCAATGGTTCTTATACTTGCCCAACAAGGAAAATTAGATTTAGACGATTTAGCAAAAAACTATCTGCCAGAGCAGATTTATTCCAATATATCTAATGCAGATATTGTTACTGTTCGTCAGCTGTTAAATCATTCATCGGGGATTTATAATTTTGATGATAATGCAAGCATGTATGTTGATACTTTTAACGATACGGAGGGAAACTCATCTACCGAAGAGATTTTTGAAAATTACGTTTACGGAATGCCAGCATATTTTGCTCCTGGCGAAGACCATCATTATTCAAATACTAATTTTTCATTACTGGGAATGATTATAGAAAATGCAAGCGAGCAGTCGTTGGGCGATTTTATGCAAAAAAATATTATTGAACCGCTCTCGCTACAAAATACTTATTACAAGTCGTTTGAGAACTTCCCAAATGTGCCAAATTTAGTAAATAACTATTTAATTCATTTTGACGGGCAGCTACAAAACTGCACCGATATTCAAAGGCATTTTAGTAATATTGCATACGGACACGAAGGTGTGCTTGCAAATCCTTTGGATTTTGCTTATTTTATGAAACAGCTTGTTTCTGGAAATATACTTAACGAAGAATATACCCAAGAACTGCTAACCTGTAAACAAAATAGTGAAGGAGAAATGTATGGCTTAGGTATTTTTGAGTTTAAAACAGATTATGAAACTGGCTACGGGCATACAGGAGGAGCACTCGGCACAATGACTTATGCCATTTATTTTCCTGAATCTAATATTTCGTTTTCTATATGTTGCAATCTTGGAACAGTGTTTTACAATGACCTATCTCCCACATTTTACGACGACTTATATGCAGAGCTTATAAAAGTTATTTTTACAGATAATTAGCAAAACTTTTGCGTAAAACCTCTGCGTAAAACCTGACAGGTCTTCAAGACCTGTCAGGTTTGGCTTCGCTCGGGAGTAAAACCTCTGCATAAAACCTGTCAGGTCTTCAAGACCTGTCAGGTTTGGCTTCGCTCGGGAGTAAAACCTCGGCGTAAAACCTGACAGGTCTTCAAGACCTGTCAGGTTTGTTTTAAATTAGTTCTAAATCAATAATCATTTGTTTGTCTATTTCTTTTTTATGGAAGGCATAAAAATTATCCTTATCATCAAACCAGTCAATTACTTCGTCTCTTTTTAGAAGTGTGGCTTTTTCGGAAAAGAAACTATCAAACGAACTGTGTTTCCATTCCCGTAAATCTTTAACAAAGCCATGATGAACGGGATTAAAATGAATATAGTGAATTATTTCACGAAAATAATCGTTGGAATCTATATGTATTCTCTTAAAAGGACGACGAAATAAATTGCCCTGTCTTTTTTGTTGTTTGTTAAGTGATTTAGTATAAGAATTAAATAAATTAGAAAACTGCTGTGATAACAGACCTGACAGGTTTTGTAAACCTGTTAGGTCTTTGCCTTTTATTTCGCTAAAATATTTTATAAGTTCTTTTTCTTCTTTTACTCGAACAGCAAAATGAAAATGATTTGGCATAAGACAATACGCAAAAGTATCTACTATTGGCGAAATATATTTTGCATATTTTTTTAAGAAGAAATTATAATTAGCTTCTATCTTAAATAAATTATCGCTCCCAACTGCATGATTATAAATATGATAATACTTATCGCATTCTAATTGTGGTATGTAGTTTTTCATTTTAAAATGTTTTCATAATATTTGCGTAAAACCTCTGCATAAAACCAGACAGGTCTTGAAGACCTGTCAGGTTTGGCTTCGCTCGGGAGTAAAACCTCTGCGTAAAACCTGACAGGTCTTAAAGACCTGTCAGATTTGGCTTCGCTCGGGAGTAAAACATCTGCATAAAACCTGACAGGTCTTAAAGACCTGTCAGGTTTGGCTTCGCTCGGGAGTAAAACATCTGCATAAAACCTGACAGGTCTTGAAGACCTGTCAGGTTTGGCTTCGCTTGTTGTAAAGGTATTTTATTCGTTTTGCTCTTCTTCTAAAAAGTAGTCGTGGATTATCTGATGGCGGAAACGCCAGAAGCCTCCATCTTTTTCCAATATATTTTTATCTACTAAATAATTAAAAAACTTTGCCATTGGAAAGGGTAGAGAACTCTCTATCTTTAATAAATAATTTATAATAATAAACTGAAATAAAGGTGAATATAAAAGCATAAAAACAGATATAGAAACAAAAGACATAGGAGACAATAATAAACTTTTTTCAATAGAAGAACCATTATAGAATATTGCAAGTCCGAAAATAAGCACGCTAATAATTGTTGCCCATAGTATAATATCTCTTTTTATAATGCCCGAAAGACGCTGATAAGGTCTATTTAAGTGAGAAAAATATACAACTTCACTTAATTCTTTTTCCAAACCGAAGATTAAACCAACGACCAAACCAAAGATTAAACCAACGACCAAATCTCCGAAACCGATGACAAAATCTCCGAAAACAACGACCAAACCTCCGATCAAACCTCCGAACAAACCTCCGAACAAACCGAAGATCAAAATATTTAATATAACTTTTATTTCTTTTAATTTTGCCCAATTCCATTTTAATGTTTCTTTTGTTTGAAGCCCACCTCCCCGTTGTTTTTCCAAAGCTCCGACTAAACCGAAGACCAAACTTCCGACCAAACCTCCGACCAAAGCGAGATCCAAACCAAAGATCAAACCTCCGATCAAACCTCCAGTCAAACCTCCGACCAAACCATACAAGTATTTAAACCATATAGGTTCACGTAAATTAGTTGAATCGAAATCGGCAAGTTCAAAAATTACATTCTGTTTGTTTTTTAGCCAGTGGGCAAGCCACTTTAATTGTTTTTTAGTTTGTTTACTATTATATTTATTTTCTTTATCTGAGTTTAATTTTAAATCTATATATATTTTTGTTATATATTTTTGTATTTCTGTTTCGTTGTTAGGAAAATCTATTTTTGTATTCCCTTCATTAATAACTGAAGTTTCGGAGTTTGTAAATTCTTTATTTAAAGCTCATTATTAA
>JAOZQN010000390.1 GCA_029932195.1 Bacteroidales bacterium
AAACATTATATACGTAATAATCAATTAATTATAAACTCCGAAACTTCAGTTAAATTATTATTCAAGTCTTTTTTAACGAAACAGAATGTAAAAATAGACAGTTAAAAGTTCTGTTTTAATATCCTTATTAGTATGACTAATTATTTTGTTTCTACTATTTTTTTTAAGGGAGATACCATAGCAGGTATTATTTTTGTTTTGTATATCTTCTCTCTTACTTTTGGTATTTTTGACAGCGTATTCAATAGATAATATATAATTTTGTATTTTATTTTTCGGTTCGGAAATTTCATTATTCCAAGTTTTTTGTATGCTTTATAATCTGCTACAAAAGGAAAACGGAGAACTCCATAAATATCGTCTCTAAAAATTTTCATACCACCAACACCCAAAAAATTATGTTCTCTAACTATTTTTTGTTCTGAAAATGAAATTGCTTTTTGTGAATTTACGGCAATTAGTTGGTTAATAACTTCTGAATTTTCTGATTCATCGGTTACAAAATCCAATAAATTAGATTTTTGTATTTGTGCAAGTGCTACAAAAACTTCACTTATATTTGATATTTGCGAAAGCGGTCCACTTATTAAATAAAGTATTTGTTTAGAAATCATTGTAGGCGTATGAGTGTTAAAAAAAGTTCTGTCGAAAAACATTTTCCAACGTGCCGAAAGAAAACGGTCTGTAATTGTACCTACAAAAACTAAAATATCTGCGGTCATTACTTTTTTTCTATAAAATTCAATAAATTCGTCTCTCCCAGTATATTGACAGGTATAATCATACCCGCATTGAATACAGCCCAAGCAACCACCTTTTATGTTTAATTCTCTAATATTTACTACTTCAATATCTTCTACAAAATTATATTTAAATTGTGCAAGCATTTTACTTGAGTTACAATTTTTATCTGTATCGTCTGTTATAATCAATATTTTTTTTCCTTTACAGCTAATTTTTTTTTCTACTTTTTTGGCTTTATAACTAAAATCGGATTTTTTTACAGGATAATACATGCGACTAACATGGCGTTTGTTTTCTATAGTATCAAAGAAATTAGTGGCAAATTTAATAGTATTCTCCCTACCTTCTTCTTGCGTCAGACTATCCATGTGAGGCGACAGATAGTCAATATATTTCATTCCTAAATCTTCACAAACGGCTCGCATATAATTATTTGCAGTATGGTCGTAGAAATGAATAGATGTAGTAATAACTGCCGTATATTTATTTTTGAAGACAGAATTTACCTTGCGTTCCCAAATCAGTTCTACAAAACGTTTGTATTGCGAAGGCACTAAACAAACATACACAGGAACTGCCCAAATAATGGCATCTGCATCTTCTGCTTTTTTTATAATCTCTTGAAAAACCGATTCGTTTTTTTCAATTCGTTTAATACGTTGAGATATATTTTCTATTTCGTAGTTATGTGTGGGATTCTTTTTTTGTATATAATTTACATACTGTAAAGTAACACTCTCCTTGCCTTTTGGACTTCCGTTTAATACTAATATTTTCATAATTATTTGGTTGAATAAATTTAATAGTAACGAGAGTGTAACTCCAAACTCCTGTTTGGAGTTACATTTTTTAGATTTTTACTCTTCAATAATACTATTTTTTATGCCCCTTAGTCAAAGGTATCCAACTTCCTATAGTAAGATTAACAAAAAAACCGCTAAAATTATCCGATATAGGTTTCATTTCTGTTCCGTTTACTTTCCAGTCGGCACTTTTATTTAAAGAATAATCATATCCAAATACAATACCTACCGTATTATGCAAATATACTACGGTTTCAAAATTTACACCAAGTCTTATAGCATTGTCGTGATGTTTTAGAGTGTAAGAATTATAGCCATTATTTAGAATATTGTTAGTAAAACTCTTGTCTGCAACAGATACTTTGTTTGTTGACATAGCCATACCTACAAGCGGTGCAAGTGTAATTTTACTTTTATCTATTACTTTATACGAAATATAAAATGTATTTGTAAAAGCGTTATAATTTGTTAATTTCCCCGATTTTTCTAATTGTGCCTGCGAGTAATAAAAATCCGAACTCCAAAGAATTCTTTTATAACTCCAATGTGAACCTGCTCCTAAGTTGAATGCTGCTTGAGGTAAAAAAATATTATTTTTTTCAAGATTTTCAAAATTCAACATTTTTGTTCCTACATTTGCAAACATAGACATTTGCAAACCGTTTGTTTTCCTATCTGTTTGCGAACTTGCCGTGAAGCCAATAAATAATATGGCTATCATTATAATTATTTGTTTTTTATACATGATTTTTTATTTTAAATTATTTATTTTAGATTATTTATTTTTAAAATTTACCGAATTTAAGTTCCAGACCTACATGAAAACCGCTTAAATCTGTATCAGACAAATTCACAAGCGAACTTCCCATTACATGCCTGTAACCAAAATTTAGAGTAGGCACAAAGAATTTGGTGAAATTAAATTCTATATTAACTCCTGGTTCTAACAAAAACACCCCTGAACTTTCAACACCTTTATCTATATCTTCATCAAAATCGTCAAGCTTTTTATCAGAAATTAAAATTCCTCCTGCCATCATACTTAAAGGAAAGGAAAAATGAACTGCATTTTTCATTCCCACTGTATATTCAAAAAATATACCTCCTGCTCCCATTCCAAGATGTAAATCTGCATTTTTATTTCCGAGTAAATTATCTCCTTTAAATGTGTAATCCGAAGCGAGTCCGTAGCCTATGCCTCCAAAAGTAAACTTTCTGTTTATGGTAAATCCACCTTTCCCTCCTGTTGCTACTCCCCACATTCCATTTATTTGCGATGCTCTAAAAATAGGTGCACCATATCCACCAAAAGTTATTACCGAGTCTTTTGAGCTAAATAAAGTATTCATCTCTTGCGAATATCCAAAAAAAGATATTGCCATTGCTATTAATAATACTGATATTTTTTTCATAATATTTGTTCTTTAATGATTAATAAAATTTAGATTTCAATTCCTACAATTAATATGTCATCTGTTTGTTCGTATTTGTTATTTTTCCATTTTTTTATTGTTTGATTTAAAACTATTTTTTGTTCGGCAAACTTTTTTGTCTGAATTGTTATTAATAGTTCTTTGAACTTGTTTTTTTTGAATTTCATACCTTTTTCTCCACCAAACTGGTCTGGATAGCCATCAGAAAACATGTATATTTTATCTTTTTTTTGTAATTGTATTTCATTGTTTTTAAACGGAATTTCTTTTGGATACAAACCAATAGGATTTCGTGTTGCTTTTAGTTCCTGTAAATTATTGGCTCTAAAAAAATAAAGAGGATTGTTTGCTCCTGAAAAACTTAACTTGTTGGTTTTTAGATTTATTATGCAAAGAGCAATGTCCATACCATCTCTATTTGTACTGTTTTTTTCCGTTTGTTTTAACGAATCTTTAACTTTTACTCTCAATTTTTCAAGAATTTGTGCCGCATTTTCTGTTTTATTTTTATTAATAATTTCGTTTAGAAAAGAAATCCCTAACATGCTAACAAATGCTCCAGGAATACCATGTCCAGTGCAGTCGGCAACTGCAACAACAATAAATTCTTTTTCTTTTTTCAAATAATAAAAATCGCCACTTACTATGTCTTTTGGTTTATTAAAAATAAAATGTGAGCTAAAATTTTCAGTGAATAATTTGTCTTCTGGCAATAATGCTTGCTGAATACGGCTTGCATAATTTATACTATGTTGTGTTTTTTTATGACTTTTTTCTATTTCAATTTTTTGAGCATTTATTTTTTTATGAGATTTATAAATAGCATTAGAAATAGGATAAGCAATAATTGCAGGAATAATTACAGATATAGAAATTCCAAATACAAAGTTTTCCATTGCAAATATTAATGCGAGAATAAGATATATTAACACAGAAACTCCGATAGAAATTACTGCAACAATCCAAGGTTTTATTATTTTTTTCATTTTATTATTATTAAAAAAAATTGAAATTTCTAATTTATTCGGAGTGCGACTTTAAGTCGCACTCCGAATAGACTGTTAAGTTAGCTATAAAAATTACTCCAGATTAATTTTAAGAGTCATTTTTTTACCAGAATTTAGTTTAAACGAAACATCATTAAAATTTGGAGGACCAAAAGAACCGTAAATATTTTTGGAGAAACCATAATTTTCTTTTGGAGCACCAAACAAATTTTTATTCATTGTTTTGTCTTCGTTTTCGTCGTGCCAAACTGCAACTGCATAAGTTCCTGCCGGAACATTTTCAAAAGTATAACTCACTCCCGATTTGTTGGCTTTAGGAAAAGCTCCTTTAAAGTTTTTTTCGTAAACGGGAAAACTTTCTTCACTATTATAAAGACCAATTTGAACTACTCCTTTATTGTTTTCAATACCAGAAATATTAACAACTATAGTTCCTGTCTGTGCAAAAATTGGTGTAGCAAGCACCAAAAAGATAATGCTAATAAATAATTTTTTCATGATAATTAAAATTTAAAATGGTTAAACTGATAAGATTTGCAATAAATAATTTTTACAAATATACATACAAACAGATTTATAATGCAAGTTTATGTTATTGAATGCCAATTTGTTTTACAAATGGGAGGAGTTTGGGACGGCTGGGAATAATTAGGGCTGAATGGGAAATAAAATAACAAATTAAAAAATCTTATTCAGAATATTTATCAATAATATTTTTGGGGAAATTTCGGGAAACGGGAATAGTAAAATCTAAATTTGCAATATGCAAATTGTAATTTCGTGCATTTCCGCTAATTTTTTCAACATTATTGAAATTTACAATATACGAACGATGTGAGCGTTCTATATTTTCAAAAATAATTAGTTGCTCTTTTATTTTTGTTAAAGAATTGCGGATAAGTTGTTTTTTTACAATATTATTTTCATAAAAATAAATACTTGCATAATTTCCTTCCGATTTTATGCAAATTAGCTGGTCTAATTCAATATTTATTTCTTCTTTTTTGTTTTTCGAGACAATTTTAATCAGTTTATTTTCAATTATTTTTTCTTCAAGTTGAATTTTAGTTGTAATGTTTTCAGCTATTTCATTATGTTTTTTGCTCAAATATTTTTCGGTAAATATTGTAAGAAAAATAGTTGGGAAAAAGCCAACCGAAATTGTGATAAATAAAAATGAAAATAAATTATATTGTTCTGTTATATCTTTGCCAACAGTTGAGTTATAGAGCCAGTTGAGAATTGTGATTATTATAATTACTAACAAAATTGAAAATAGATTTTTTTTAACAGTCCAACTGTCTGGCTCAAAAAATTTAGGGAAAAATATTGGAGCAATAAAAAAACGAATAAGTAATACAATTAGTGTAATGAAAAAAAAACCTGATATAAAAATAGGTTTATAAAATTGTATGTCATCTAAACCAAAAGGTTGAAAAATTAATAAGAAGGCAAATATAGAAATTGAAAAAATTAAGGAAATAATTATCCTATGAATTTTCTTCTCTATAAATGGAAATGGTTTATTTAATTGTTTATTTATCATACCTTTCTTAGTGTAGGGTAGGGGCTTTTTTTTCGCCCCCCCCCGAAGAACTGTGCGTGAAAGTTTCCCTTCACACAGCTCGGGCATTTCGTAAAGTATCCCTTGTTTGGAATACCCAAATTACCTTTTGAGCCAAAGTAATTTTTCGCATACTCATCAGACGGCTATTTAACCTTTCGGTCTCTATGTGCTTACCTTACTCTTGCGAATAGGTTCAATAGCTTTCATAGATTTGATAGTTCCGCACAATTTTTTGCGATGAAATACCTGCATGAGACGTCTGCTTGCTTTTGCAATAGGGCAAATTTTGAACCCCTATC
>JAOZQN010000391.1 GCA_029932195.1 Bacteroidales bacterium
CTAACAATTTTATTATCACCGATTTAGAAAGTCAGAAACTTCAGTTACTTAAATAAGCAATACTCCCACTGTCAATAAATTCTCCTGTAAAATCAAACATATAAATTTCCATAGTTTTTTTTTAAATATTTTATATTAAGGCAATCAATTTTAATTAGTTCCAAAAATTTTAAGTATTTCTTTTGCTGTTTTATTTTTCGCTTGAACAACTTTACCATCTTTATTTTTTTTGGTGTTTTCGTAAAAAGTTGCTACTTTATACATGTTCTTATAAATTCCTTTCAAATAAACTTCTTCCATAAAATTAATTATTTCGTCATCTGTTAAGTTGTTCAATTCATTTGGAGAGTAAAACATTACTGGAATATCTCTTCCATATTTTTTGACTTTATTAGGAATATAAACAAGCATTTTTACTTTTGCGGTTTCTGGTTCAAAAATATATTGGTCATTCCAGTTATTAATAAAGTCTATAACTTTTTTGTTGTAACTGCTTGAATTTTCGTAAAATATTGCTTTCTTATAAAAATTGTGATATTTATCTTGAAGAAGTCTCCGAGTCATATCTGCAATAATTTTTTTTACTGGCTTATTATTTTGTTGTTCAAATGAAAGATGATTAATTCTAATATCTCTATCTTTATTCGCTGTTGCTACGTAAACAACAAGTAATACTTTTGATTTTTGTGATACTGCTGGCATAGTTGTTTGGTTTTTAAATATTTATATATAATTTTTGTTAGTTAAAATAAAATGTTTTTGCATTCTTAAATTGAATTGTTTAACAAGTTCTGTATTGTCTTCTGTTAGATTTTTGATATTTTCAAGAGCGTTGTCGTAGGTGTCTTTGCCCATTTCTACATCTCTGGCATATTTATTTAATTTCTTTTTTAACTCTGAATTTAATTTTCGGTTATATCCGTTTTTTTGTTTCCAACTGTTTCCATTTTTTGTGAAAATTTCTGTATTTGCAAACGAAAAATGACCTTTTCCTTTTTTAAAAATATTCAGATAGGCAAGAGGGTAGAGTAGGTTGTCATTAAAACTGTCTTTTGCTTTGTATTTTTCAATATATTTTGCAGCTACATCAATCCGATACTGGTAACTTGACCAGCGGAACTCTACTGCTTTCATCGTGTTGCAACCCTGAAAATAATTTGTGTGAACATAATCCACTATGTCGTTGTAATATGTTGTTTTAAATTGTATTTTTTTATCTGCAAATAGGTTGTCAATCAGATAATCAACAAACATATAGACGTAAGTTCTCCGATGGTTAGCTCGCTCATCGTTTACATTTCGTTTTTTGTTTCCAAGATTGCTTTTTATTCGGTTGATAATTGCTTTTTTGTTGATTTGTTTTTGATATTCATGGTTCAAAATTCTATTTTTCAAATTATCCATGTTTTGCATTTTATTATCAATCACCTGATTATCAACCGATTGCGTTTCTTGAATTTCGCCGCAAGTTTTGTTCTTATCTACGTTGCGATTTATATCAATTTTTACTCCTCGCAAAGATTTTTCAAGAGCATTTTCAAAAGAAATTCCTTCATGTTTTTGAATTTCAGTTGCCATTTCTTGTGCAATTCTCTGTTTTTCGGGCGGAAGCATTGCAAATTTTTGGCTACCCACGTAAGGTTGGACTAAATTGATTTTCAACGATTTGTCGTGGCAAGCGTGGACGCTTGCCGCATAGTTGATTATGCGTAAAGCGTCCACGCTTTACACGAGTTTATTTGTCCAATGTTAAACGGGTAACCAAATTTTTCGTCAGCCGTCAATATGCTGGTGGTGAACTTATTTTTTTGTAGGAACTTATTTTTATTTTTGTAGGAACTTATTTTTTTATTTTTTGTTTCCTTATCTGTTATTTTAATATTTATATCTGTTCTTATTAGTTCTGTAGCTTTTATACTACCTGTTTTTTTAGTAAAACTGTTTGTAGCATCTGATTTTGAGTAATTTAAAAAAATGGAGTTTGTCGTGTAATTTTTGTCTGTCATGTCATAAAAAAGTATAGTGTTTTTATTAAAAGTTATACCAAGTGGTCTGTAATATTTTTTGCCGTTTACGGTTCTGTAACCTCTGTATTTTACACTAATTATTCCTGCGTCTTCAAGTCTTCTTAACCTTTTACGCATTGTTTCGGGTCTTCTTTTGTATATCTTACCAAGTTCGGTAGTTGCCATTGGTAGCCACAAGCGTTCTGTGCTTAGTGGTGTTTCTTTTAATCTCTTGTCTAAGGCATTTAGGAGCGTGTGAAACAACCAGTAATGACTATCCTTAAGTAACTCTCGGTTAGGTCTCTCTTGATTGTGCTGTTCTGATGCTGTTCTATACACATCTTGCGATAATGATAGTAATATCCTTAATTTTCTTTGTCGTCCTTGCATTTTTTGAATTAAAATTTTATTGCTAATTGTTTGAATTTGATGTTCGGTTCTTTTATTTCATTCAATTTTATTTCGTTTAATTTTATTTCAGTTTTTTTTATTTTTTTGATGCGTTTTTTCAATTCGGCAAAATCTTCATAAAAATATTTTTCTGTGCCAATTTTTATAGAAAATTTGTATTTGCGGTGTGTGCCTAATTTGCCAAAAATTTCGTTATCGTAATTTTCGGTTACATTTTTTATAGAAATTTTATATTGATTTTCTGTAATTCTATAAGTTGGTTTTTTTATTTCTTTTAATTTGTTTTCAATTTTTATTATTTGTCTTATTCCTTTATTAAGCTCGTGAAAAGTTTTATAGTTCTGTTTTGTTAAATTTCCGATTTCTATTGTGTAATTATTTTTTTGTATTTTCAGATAAAAAACTTTTTCTAATCTTGTTAGATGTCTGCAAAAACTTCTTATTTTTTTTAATTCGGTAATAACTTCTCCGAGCTGTTGTAATTTAGGTTTGGAGCGATAAAATAAATTTGTGTTGTCAATTTTTATTGAGCAATTTTTTTTATCAATAGAAATACTTGTGTTTTCGTGTATTTTTTTTGTCTTATTTATTAGTTCAAGTGCTTTTTTGATATTTCGGACAGTTCCAGACAAAGAACCAGTAAAATTATCATCATCATTATATTTGTATATTACTCCTTTTGTTTTTTTAAAATTGTCTGCATTTTTTTCGTGAAAAACAGCATCTTTTATATTTTCGTAAAGCAATTTTTTGGTATTTGCTCCAAAAACTCCAATAACCGTTTTTATAGAATATCTATATTTTTGAGTTTTATGAGGTTGCACTATGTCTGTTATTCCTTTTAATAATTTTCTGGAGTGTGTTATGTATCCTGGTTCTTTTTGTTGTTTTATCATTCTATAATTTTTATGGAGGAAAAACTTTTTTCATTTTTCCTCCTGTTATCTTTTTTAGCATAAATTATTTATTTCTTTTTCACTGTTTTTTTTACTGTTTTTTTTACTTTTACTTGTTTGTCTTCGCCTAATTTTACAATCGCTTGCATAATATTCCTATTTTGCAAATCCTGCATACTATTAGTATGTTCCTGCTTCAGGTCTCTAATCGTCCCATTAAAGTAATCTGTTTTTTCTTTTAGCAGCCGAATGTGTTTTTGCTCGTTTTTTTCAAATATTTTCATTTCATTGTTTTTGATTTCTAACAATGCCTCCAGTTTTTTTACTTCAATATTCAACTCTTCTGACTTTTTTTTGTATTCGTCTCGTTCAGTAGATATTTTATCAATATACTCATCTTTATTAGTTATTTTATCAGTCAATCCATTTGCCTCTGTTTGCAAAATATCTATCATTGATAGGTGTTCACTGTTTTTTTGTTCAGCTTTGTCTATTTCAGTTTTTGCGATTTCTATCCCTTTATCTTTTATAGATAATTGGGATTTTAAATCTTCAATACTTAATTTATAATCATAAATACTATCAACGTAACCACTAACTTCAGTTTTAAATGTTTTATTTTGTTCATTTAATAGTGTATTTTGTTCTATAAGTGTATTAATTTCATTTTGCAGTGCGTTTTGTTCACGCTCAGATGTATCTATTTTTGTTTTTGTTTTTGATAAGTAATCTATCAGCATTGCTAAATATTCCTGAGAATGTAAATTTAGCGGAGTGTGAAAGTCTGCGGTAATTAATTTGTGTTCCAGTTCGTAAGCTCGCACATCAACAAGAAAAGAACCGTAGCTTGTTTCCAAAGTTCCGATTGTGTTTCTTTTTATAAGGTTGTTCAAGTTGCTTTTTGAGGGAGCTTTATGTTCTGGGTATTGTTTGTCCAAGTAAGTTAGGAACTCCGTTTGTGGCATAAACAGGTCAAAAAACCGTTTTGCGTTCGTGTTTGTATTTGTTTCCATTGTTTTTTAGTTTTTATGTGAGTTAATTATTAATTATTTTTTCATTATTGAGCGGAGAAGTATAATATCTTCTTTTTCTTTTTCCAACTGCTCTTCGTATAAATCAATATCAATACGTTCTAATATAGCATTTTCCACTAATGATATTAATTCTCTTGGAGGCAGTGCATCAAGTTCCCAACTGGTGTCTCCAAACTTTTTAATATACCATTTTGCTCTTGGGTCGGTAGTCTTGGCTGGATTCGGCGGAGGATTAAATTTTCTAATCTGTTGCATTGTCAAGGCAATTGGAACAACATTAATATTTAATCCAAAATCTAACATTCTATCTTTTATATCTCTAATCATATCCATACCCGATGGGTCATGGTCTCCGAAATATAAAATTGTATCGTTATCATTTAATCTCAAATAAGCATCATACATTGCTGATACACTACTATATCCACGATTAACCATTAATTTAATATGATATTTATCTGTAACTCTGTATAATACATTTGATAAAGCATCTTTCTCAACCCAAACTTCTATTTTGTTTTCTTGGTGAGCCATTCTATCTAATCTATATTGATTAATCGTATCATCAATTGCACCATCTACATCATGACTCCAATAAGGTATTTTTGGCTTTCTAATCCTATCCTCAATTGAAGACCAATCTACAATACCTGCCATTCTACCTTTTTTTAGAATATTGCTTAATTTAGCATATTCATTTTTTTTATTTGGTATAATATCTTTTGAAACAAGTTGATAATACAACTGTCTCAAAGTTAATACATAACCGTCCTCTTTATATTCCTCAAGAATATTATTAATTGTCTCTAATATCTCTTTGTTAGCATTAGATAACCTTAATTTTTCGTCAAATTGTTGTTTCATTTTTGTATTTTTTACAATTTTATTTCCAAGCATACAAAATAAGGCTGTCCACCATTGCAAATGCGTTGGCTTCGTCCATTTCTGTTAAATACAAAGTTTCTATAATTTTATTCGTTCTCCATTCACCTACCTCTCTTTTTGTTTCGGAGACAATCATTTTAATTTGAATGCTGTCTAAAACTATTGTAGTTTCATCTACCGAACAGTAGGGGAGTGTATCATCTTTTTTTGTTGCCTTGTTTATTAAAAAGAAAAATATACTGCCAAAAATTAATATAGCAACCATTGCCATTAATGCTTTTTGTCGTTTTCCTTTTTTTCTTTTCTTATCTTCAAGTTCTTTTTCGCCAATTATTTTGCCTTTTTTCATTGCATAAACTTTATTAAATTTAGCAATAAGTTTTTCTAATAATTTTCGGGAATTTCTTGTTCGTTGTTTTGATATTTCCTCTGCAAGAAGTTCATAAATGTCAAGCTCTTTACTTTTTTCATTTTTTGTTGATGACAAAATTGCGATTGTTATAAAATATGCCTCTTTTGATACTTCTAACAAAATTTCGTGTGTTTCTTTGTTCCTACATTGTCTCTGGACGGAAATAGGTAATAAGCAATCATACAGTGTGTTATCTTGTTAA
>JAOZQN010000917.1 GCA_029932195.1 Bacteroidales bacterium
GAGTATTTTAATAATTTTGTATAACGCAGAGTTTTGGGTTTATAGGAGTGCCCATTAACTTATTTCTTTTTTTTCCTTCTATTGCTTTTTGTTTTTGATGTAGGAAAACCTCCCATTTCTTTCTGATATTCGTTAAAAAGCATTTCTTTTATCATCTCTTCTTCAAATTTAGACATTCCAGTTTTATTCTTTCCTTTCTTTTTTTTTGCTCCTCCCATCATCATATTAGAAAACATCTCCATCATCTCGTCATCAAAATCGTCATCGTCATCAAAAAAGTCTTCGCCCTCATCATCAAAAAAATCATCTCCAATCTCATCGTCTACGCCTTTGGCTATTTGGTCTATTTCCATTAATTTTTCTTCATTAATCTTTTTTGTCTCAATAAATTCGTTAATTAATTCAATTAATCCTGTAAGTATTGTATTTATTCCTGAAAATACCATTTTCATATTATCAAACTCTTCGCTATTAAACATATCTTTAAATGCTTCGTAGCTTGAACCAATTCCAGAGTTTTTCGTTTTATTTATTTGCCCTTGAATACGTTTAGATTGACTTTTAAGATATTTTATCTCGTTTTCTAT
The DNA here is from genome assembly GCA_029932195.1 of Bacteroidales bacterium. Taxonomy (GTDB): domain Bacteria; phylum Bacteroidota; class Bacteroidia; order Bacteroidales; family JAOZQN01; genus JAOZQN01. The sequence continues at coordinate 588 of JAOZQN010000917.1, forward strand.
TGTTTCAATCTCTTCTTCTTGTGGATTATTACTTTTTTGTTCCTTCATTTTAGATGTCTTTTCATAATCTATTTTCATTTGATACAAAGTATCGTAGTCAAATTTTTTGTATGCAATATTTATTTTTTGCATAATATGATGAAAATCCTCTTCCTCTTTCTTATTTTTTGCTTTGTCTGGGTGAAATTTATCAGCAAGTGATACATATATTTTTCTTATATCGTATTGTTCTGTTTTAGAAGGCTCTACAATAAAGTCTTGGAAAATGTCAGATGATTTACTCTCTTGGTCTTCTAAATTAAACTTGTTAGACTCTTCGGCGAGATCACCACCAAACATCTCCTTCATTTCGGGTGGGAGAAAACTGGATTCCATAAAAGTATCAATTATGGTCATCATTTCTCTTTTTTCTTTTCGTTTTGCTCCTCTAACTTTTTTCACTTTCGGCTTAAGGTTCTTTATAATATCTTTTTTATCTTCTAAATCTTTAAGACTATCAACAAAATTTGGTATATCAGCTCGCATTGTTTGCGAAATACCTGACTCCAAATTGTCTAACTGTGTTTTTTTACTTTTTAGGTGTCTTTTTGCATTTTTTAGTTTTTTACTTACCTCTTGCAACTTTCGCTTTAATTTCTCTGATTCTGGAATTGTTTGTAATTTTTCTTTTTTCATTATTTTGTTGGTCTATTGATTTATTAAGTGTTTAGTTTTAAATTAGCTTTTGCTTGATAACTAATGATTATAATGCTAAGTAGAAAGGCGATACAAAAATGATACTTTTTTCATATTATAATGTCTATCAAACATCTGCAAAATTATGGCTACCCACGTAAGGTTGAACAGCTTTGGTTATCAAGGCAACACGT
>JAOZQN010000392.1 GCA_029932195.1 Bacteroidales bacterium
AATGGATTACTATAGACCCGAAAATGTTTTACTCCAGCAACGGTATAAACAAATAAAACTAACAAAAACACAAGAACAAATAACATTAGTAGAAAATTTAGAAAAAATAGAAACCAACGGTTATTATAATTCTATTGTAATACAAAAAGCAGATGCAGAGCTTCTTAAAACCAGAAACGCACGAAAGATAATAGACTACGTAAGAAAAAACGAATTAGACAAAGTAAATATTATTTACGGAGCAAACAACCGCTCACAGTTTATAAATATTTTACCTTTAAGCAAACAAAACCAGTCTATTACCAGCACCAACCGCCCAATTGTAATAAAACTATACACAGAACTTGATAGCTCGCTAAAAAAACGTATTTTTGAGAAGTGGTTGGAAGGGCTGAAGAGGGAGTTTGGGATTAAGAAAGTAAGTAATATAACAAATACTAATACACAGATTTCTGCAGATTATTATTCTTGGGAAGGAGAGTGGATTGGTTCAGATGGAGATAGTCCTACAATTGTATATATCGTTGGAGATAAATTTAAAACACCTCCATTTTTTGGTGAAAATGGCATTAGAAAAGGGTTAATAGAATTTGAGAAAGACATCGAAAATACTTATCGTAAAACAAATGGTAATATTCCTGATATGTATGAGAGTTTGCTCTTACCAATAGAAAAGATACCTGTATCAAATAATATTTTTAAAAAATTTGTTTCAGATATTTATGAAGAAACTGGATATAGAAAAAATAAGATTGCTGAACCTAAAGAATCTTATGCAATAGCGAATGCTATAATGAATTATTGCAAAAAATATACTAAAAAAATAGATAAAGTAGTATTTAGTAAACGATATCTCAAGGGAGCAAAAGAAGAGAGCCTTTTTTCTATTCCTATGAAAGAATGGAATCAAAGATATGAGGTAAAAGCTGTTATTTTAGCACTGATGGAAAATATAGATTACAGTAATGGAGCACAATTTTGGGATGGCTATGACTTATTATTAGAATCAAAACATTACCGCAAAAATGTGGGTATTATTGTAGATGAAAAACATTCAACAATATTTGAAGACAACAATAAAGATATATGCAAAAGTTGCGAATTAATCAGCACTGGTGCCAACCCCAAATATAAATCCACAGCAGCACATGGTAGAACTATTTTTTGGAAAACAATTTAATTATTTACTATTTTTATTTATTTTCATTTTATTGAGTAATATCAATAATCAGAAGAATATTGTATCATTTTCAGATGATAGTGATACAATATTAAAAAATAAATTTGAAAAGGAAATAAAGAAACAGATTAAATTATTAGATGATACAACATATTATAAAAAAAACTTCTTAAATGGAGAGATAGAATTTTATAATGATACATTTTTTAATTCAAAAGTAAATCATGTTATTGTTACATTTACATTTAATAAAGAAAATATTATTGGTAAATATTTTCAAGTTTATAAAAAAGATGGTAACAAAATTGGTAAATATATAGACGATGAAAAATTATGCTATTATAATCATAAGATATATGACTACAATCATGATAGTATTAACGATTTTTCTATAAAATGGTCGTATTGTTCTGGCAAATGCAATGGAAATATTTTTTCTGTTTATCTATATGATATAAAATTAGATACTTTTTATTATAAAACTGAACTTGATTATAATACTGGATTATACATAGATACGATTAATAACTCAATTATAACAGAAGACAGATGTTATTCTGTATGGAAAAAATTTATATGGAATAAATTTGAATTAAAACAAATAGAAGAGATTCGTTTTGATAATGAATTAACTTATTATATCAAAAATAATTCTAACGATTGTATTAGAAGTCATTTTGTAATATCAGATAGTAGTAAAATATTAATTGGTAAAAAACAAACCTGTAAATTGCCAGAAGACTGGTATTCATACATTTTAAAATAACAACCCCATGCCCACATTAAACCAAGTAATCGGAACAATTTTGCAAGACATTGGCAAAATAGTTTAACTTTGTAATTTAAGAATAATGGATTATTATATACCTAAAAATGTTTTACTCCAACAACGGTATAAACAAATAAAACTAACAAAAACACAAGAACAAATAACATTAGTAGAAAATTTAGAAAAAATAGAAACCAACGGTTATTATAATTCTATTGTAATACAAAAAGCAGATGCAGAGCTTCTTAAAACCAGAAACGCACGAAAGATAATAGACTACGTAAGAAAAAACGAATTAGACAAAGTAAATATTATTTACGGAGCAAACAACCGCCCACAGTTTATAAATATTTTACCTTTAAGTAAACAAAACCAGTCTATTACCAGCACCAACCGCCCAATTGTAATAAAGCTATACACCGAACTTGATAGCTCGTTAAAAAAACGTATTTTTGAGAAGTGGCTGGAGGGGCTGAAGAGTGTGTTTGGGATTAAGAAAATTGTTGTGTATTCTATCCCCCAAGGTGAAAAAAAGATAGGAACTAAATTTTATAACATTGATACAGGAGAGAGAATAGAACAAATTAACGATATAATGGATAGAGTAGTAGCTATAAACAAAGAAATGTATTTTGAATTAAAAGACGCTTACAATAATAGGTCTAATTATTATAAATCAGATATTGAGACATTAGAAAATAATAAATTAACTGATTATATTTTGTCTAAAACAGTATCATACAACTTAAATTTAACTTACAAAGAATTTAATGAATTAGCAGGAACTTTGTATGCTGAAGGCTCAGGAAATAGTGGCTCATGGCAAGAAGCAGCTGCTATTTATTCGGTATTAGAAAATAGAGCAATAGCATTAACTAAAAAAGATAAAACAACAACACCTTTAATGATAGCAGCTGCACCTTATCAGCATGTGGATGGTTGGAGTGGTAGAAATAAAATTAATTTTAATACAGCAAAAAAAGAAACAGTAAATAATGCACAACTTGGTTTAATTAAGGGCATAATAGAAAAAAAAGATTATTCTAATGGAGCATATTACTGGCATGGTGTTGATTTTGGAAAAACAAACTCTCTTGCCAATAAAGATTTTTATCAATGTGGATTTAAATTTACAAATTCAAAACATGATATTTGGGGGCTTAAAGACAAAAGTGTTCCAAAAGAACATACTATTTATCCTAATAATAATACCAGGTTAGTGAAAAAATGGAATTACAAATATGAATCAACGGAAGCAATTAATAATACAACATTTATGCGAAAAACAGAAGAATTTGTAGCAGGTCAATGCAATACCATAGAGAAGTATTATGAAGATAATGATTATTAAAAATAAAATGAAAAATGAAAAATAAAATTATTTTAATAGCTTTTTTATTATTACCAACTATTGCCTCAGCACAAATTTGCGTTGTTGATAGTATAATAAATAAGTTACAATTAGATTCTACAGGTTATAAGGAGTGTGAAATAAGATATTTAGCAGACACAATAAGATTTAATGTAAATAGCGACAGTTTCAAATTTTATTATTATCCTTGCGATGGTGGGCTTATAAAAAACTCAAAATTACTAAAACCCAATGATGAGTTAAATGCAATGGCTCCTGAGTTTAGAAAAATTAAGATATTCACTTTTGAAGAATGGATAATAATAACTATACCATTAACTACTGGTGCTGAAGTCGGTTGGACTATATTTCTTGTTATTCCAAATAATAGTGAAAATTATTTTGTTTTTTGCACAATGACTAATAATCATCTTTTATTAAATGATTTTAATAATAATGGAAAGATAAATTTTTTTACAGTAGATTTATTCGCAGTAGATGATGTTCCTCCTTTTGAATTATATAAAGCTACAATAAATTGTTATGAATATAATGGTAGTGAATTTGAGAAGATAGAAATAGAAATGACAGACAAATATGACTTTTATGTGAAGAATTATACTAATTGTTTTGTTGTTCCCAAAAAATAGTTTGCTTTTTGTAATTTAAGAATAATGGATTACTATAGACCTTCATTACCAATATTACCGTTTTACAGACCTAACAACGAGACTGAGCCACAAGCCTCGCAAGTTGAAGAATTAAACCCTGTTGTAGATAGCAATTATTACAAACAGATATTAATAATAGGCAAGCAAGAGAGCGACCCCAAAATAATACGCAAACTAAAAGATATACAGCAAGATAAAACAAAATATCCAGAGTTTCATTTTGTAATAACTCAATACAACAAAATACTTGGAGGCACGCCAATAAACCGAGCCATTGCCAACACAAAATCAATAGTAATAAAAATAAACAAAGAAAACGAAGGCAGAACCGAACGAAGATTAAATCATTTATTAAGGGATTTGAAACGGGAGCATGGTGAATTACCTGTTAGGTATATTAATAACCCTTATAAACCAACGATATATGTTTGGGTAGCAGATAAAAGAATGGCAAAAAAAGTGGAAGAGTTAGCAAAAATTGCTTTTGCTGAAACTATTTTTTATAATTCTTATAATTTAGTTTTTTGGTCTGATATAAAAACAATACCTAAAGTTAAAAATAAATATAGTGATTACAATATAATTGGTTTATGTTACATTGTTAAATACCATGAGTTCTTTACACCCTGATTGGCATTATAGCATAAAAAATGGTTTCGGTATAACTCCTAATTTTAATAGTTTGCATGACATCCCAAAACCAATATGGGTTAATTCTAACATAGAAGTAGAAAGAGATGGAGAATGGATAATTAACCATGATGCAATAGCATTTTCTATTTTTCACGAGGTTGGTCATAGAGTAACAGGTTATGCGTTTACAAAAACAAAAGAATATACACATAACGAATACGGAGCTAAAAGAACTTTTGTTAATTCAGAGAAATTAAGTGATAGACAACTTTGGCATGACGATGAACCAGGAGCATGGTTAATGAGAGAAGGCAGTAACGAATACGAAAAGATATTAAAGCAACATACAATGCCATATTATATTAAAAATGGTTTTTTAAAAATAACAAAAGAACGAACTCGATTGATACAGCCTTTTTTTAAAAAAATAAGAGCAATTGCAACAGGACGATACTCTGGTCTTCTTAGGTAATATATAACAACTAATAAAAATTAGCAGTAGTTAAAATAACTATTATGATATGAAAAAACACTTTCTTCTTGCTTCTATTTTTATATTACTATCTAATTGCAATATAAAAACAGAAGCCAGCTCAAAAAATATTTGTAAATGTTATAGATTTCAACATGATTCCATTTTACTGTCAAAATTTCAAAATAGAAACGAAAATATAAAATACATAATAAAAGAAGAACAATATGAATTTACAAAAGTTATAGCCGATAAAATAATATTTCATGTTTTTAAAACGGATATGTGTATTGTAAAAGAACATATAACCACTGGAGTTAATCGTTTCTTTTATGAATTTAATGATTATGATGTATATCATTTTTATCCGAAAAATATGAAAGACTCTATTATTGATAGAGGTATTATGAATTATTATAAATATGAAAAAAACAGTTTTATTGAAAACCAATTAACAGAAGATTTTTGGAATATTCCTGAGTTACGAATGGCATATTATGATGATAAAAATAAAGAACTTAACGATATAAAAAAATTAGAAGAGCTTGTAAATAAATTAGAAATCTTTGAAGGTTTTAGCTTGGATTCAAAATTCCAGACAGATGTATTAAAAGAACTATTTATGTTTACTCAAATAGTTTTAATAACAAGGTCTTATTGTAAATCAGGTTATAGTAAATATTTAGGTTTTTTATATAGTTTTAACTGAAGTTTCGGAGTTTATAACATCTTAAATATCAAAAAGTTAAAAAATTA
>JAOZQN010000918.1 GCA_029932195.1 Bacteroidales bacterium
TGCCTTGTTTTTGAATATTTTTTGAAGTCCCTTTTCCGTTCAAATACTAATTATAAATTTCTGAATGAATAATTTCGCAAAGCGATTATTTAATTATCTGACAAAAGCCAATTATTCATTATTCATTAAAAATTATTCATTAAAACTAACTGCTATGTTCGGAATAAAATACATCAAATTTAATGCAATGACTTATGTTATTCATTATAAGAATGGTAAATTAAAAAAAGAAGGAAGAGGATTATCGTTTTTTTATAATTCGATGAATTCGTCTATTGTTGCTTCGCCAATTGGAAGTAACGATGTGCCGTTTATTTTTAACGAAGCAACAACTGATTTTCAGCAAGTTTCGGTGCAAGGGCAAATAACCTACAAAATAGAAGACCCAAAAAAACTAACTGAAGTGCTTGACTACACTGTTGATGCAAGAGGCAAAAATACAAGTAACGACAACGAAAAATTAAAACAGCGATTAATAAATGAAGCCCAAACTTCGGCAAAATCATTTATTCAAGGAATGACATTGAAAGAATCAATTACTGATGCAAAAAAAATAGAAGACAAAATAAATGAAGGTCTAAGAAATTCATCAATGGTAAATTCTCTCGGGCTTGAAATTATGAGTGTGAATATTATGGCAGTTAAGCCAACTCCAGCTATGGCAAAAGCTCTTGAAACTCAGACTCGTGAGGCTCTCCAACAAGAGGCAGATGAAGCAATATACGAAAGACGAAATTTTGCAGTAGAACAAGAACGAAAAATTAAAGAAAGTGAGCTAAATACCGAAATTGCTGTTGAAGAAAAACAAAAGCAAATTACGGAAAAGAAAATGGAACGCAAAATTGTTGAGCAAGAAAATTTTACGCAAATTAGAGACATGAAAATTGAAGCAGACATAGCAATTGAGGAAAAAACAAAACAGCTGATAGATGCAAAAACAGAAAATCAGAAAAAACAAGCAGATGCAAAACGATATTATTTGGAAGCACAGTTAGAGCCATACAAAAAAATGGATTGGAAAATAATATCTGCATTAACAAATAATGAAAGTTCTGCAAAAAATGATATTGCAATAGCATTTCGTGAACTTGCAGAAAACGCACAAACTATTCAAAACCTGAATATTACACCCGATTTATTGCAAAGTCTTACTTAATTAAATGTAAGGTATGGATAGTCCTAAGCAAGACAAACTGGAACAGTTTTGAAATTATGAAGTTTTGAATAATATTATGCAAAAAAAACAACGATTTCAGGATTAAGATACTAAAAAACAGTCAGACAGCTTAGAGTTGTTTGACTGTTTTTTTATTTTAAATTTTGCTTACTTCTACTTTACTAAGTTAAAAATAAACACCAAAAGTATGATAATCAATAGACTTGCCTATAAGCAAGGTTTATTTCAGCAGTTCTCATTTTGACTGTAAGTATGTTAAAATCAGGATAAAAAAAAG
>JAOZQN010000393.1 GCA_029932195.1 Bacteroidales bacterium
TAGTCCTTTTTTAACGGCGTAGAAAGTAAAGGACTAAAGCCCTAATAATCAAATTTTATCTTTATCCCCGACCTAAAGGTCGAGGCAATTTATTATTGTATTGCATTTATTTACAGATAGATACAAAAACTGAAAGAACTTTTTTAATGAAATGTCAAATTTTTAACACCTTAGCTTTTAGATGTTGGCTTGTTTTTTTGTCGCTTTGCGAAGCCAACTGCCAAAAGCCAAAAACCAACAACAACCAAATATATGAAATTAGTAACAAAAACAAGTTTAAATTTTTTTTCCGCAGCAGTATTTATGTTTTTGGGAGGTAGCATACTATTTTATTATATCATCAGAACTACCATAAATAATAATTTAAACGAAGAACTTTTTTCAATTAAAGAACAATATGAAAAAGAGTTAAATTATTATCATACAACTCCTTCCGAGCCAAGTTTAACTGCTTTTAAATCAAATATTACTTATTTACCATCAGGCAAAACAATAGAAGATAAATATTCCGATACCATTTTATTTAACAGCATTGATGAGACATATTATCTATACAGACAATTAAAATTTACCGTAGATGTAAATGGAAAAAAATTTCTATTACAATTATATAAGCCCCATAAATATTCGGACAGATTAATAGCAGATTTAGCTCTTTTTATGGCAATTTCTGCAATAATATTCATGATAAGTCTCTATTTTTTAAATAGATATACAATAAAAAAGTCTTGGTCGTCTTTTTATTCTACAATTGAAAGAATTAAAAAATTTGATGTAAACAAAAGTAAAAAACTTGTTCTTGATACAGCTGAAATAATTGAATTTCAGGAGTTAAACTCTGTTATTAGCGAAATGACTAATAAAATAAATCAAGATTTTGAAAACCTCAAGGAATATACAGAGAATACCTCTCACGAAATTCAAACTCCCTTGGCAATAATTAATTCCAAAGCAGAGCTATTATTACAAGCCGATAATTTAACCGAAAATCAGCTTCAACAAATTTCAACAATATATGAAGCAACCAACAGATTATCAAAACTTAATGAATCTTTAATTTATCTGGCAAAACTTGATAAGCGACAGTTTGTAGAAGTATCAGACATTGATATGGGAGAGATTGTTAATCGTAATCTGCAATTTTTTGACGATTATATAGAATCAAAAAATATAACAGTAACAAAGAAAATAAAACAAAATATTATAATAAAATTAAATAAAGATTTAGCTGATACTTTAATTCAAAATTTGCTGAAAAATGCAATAAAACACAACATTAAGAATGGAACTATTGACATAAATCTGAATGAAAAAGAACTACAAATTAGCAATTCTGGAAATTACAATACCCAAAATACAGAAGATTTTTTCAAGAGATACAAAAAATCAAATCCATATACCAAGTCTCCAGGCATTGGATTGTCAATTGTAAAAAGGATTTGTGAAATCTATTCTCTAAAAATTGAATACAAAACTAATGAGAAGCTTCATATTTTAACTGTTTATTTTTAATTTTTATTAATTATAAATAAAGATGCTAAAATAAAGAATAAGAGAGTTTTGTATATGATAATATAAAAACGATTATAAATCTTTTACAAAAAAACATAAATTTTTCAAAAAATAAAGCAAAACTACAAATTTGCAACAGATTTGTATTATATCTTGCAAACAATTAATAACCACAGGAATTGTAGATATTTTTTTTTCTAATTCCACAACTTTTTTTTGTTATGATATTACTTGCAGGAATAAACCACAATTCAGCACCAGTAGAAATAAGAGGACTATTTACTCTTAATGAAGATGATGTTATTAAATTTTCTGATTTATATAAAAATGATGACTCTTTTAACGGTTTGATAGTGGTTTCCACGTGCAATAGAACTGAACTATATTTTGACTTCAACAACAAAAGTGAGAGCGAAATACAAGAATCTATATTTGCTAATTTAACAAAATTTGTAAATTATAGTGGCGACATAAAAGAAATATTCTACACACTTTCAGACAAAGACGCTTTTAGACATCTTTTTAAAGTAGTTTCGGGTTTAAACTCAATGGTTCTTGGTGAATATCAGATAGTTGGACAAATAAAAGACGCATATAACATTAGTGATAAAAACAAATTGGATAGCAAATTATTAAAACGATTATTTCATAAAGCATTAGAAACAAGCAAGAAGGTAAGAACCAGAACAAAACTCAACGAAGGAGCTGTTACTGTGAGCTACGCCGCTGTTGAGGCTGCTTATCAGAATTTTACAGATTTACACAAACGAAATATACTCTCAATTGGTGCTGGCGAAACAGGGCAATTAGTTGTAAGCAACTTAATGAAAAAATCTTGTAAATCTATAACAATAGCAAACAGAACTTACGAGAAGGCTCAAAAAGTAGCTAATAATTTTGGAGTAAAAGCAATGCCAATAAATGAAGTTGATAATAAAATATCGGAGTTTGATGTAATTCTTGTTTCTACTGGCTCAAAAACTCCTCTTATTTCAGCCAAAAAAATTGAAGCAGCAATGAAGTTACGAAACGATAAACCTCTTACTTTAATAGATTTATCTGTTCCGAAAAACATTGAAGAATCCGCAAGAGAAATCAAAAATGTAAGTTTATTTGATGTTGACAACCTACAAGAAATTGTAAGTAAAACTTACGAAAAAAGACGAGATAAAATAACCGAAGCCGAAGCAATTATAGAAACACAACTCGAAGAATTTACTATATGGTTAAGCACCACAAATTTAGTCCCTACTTTCACAAAAGTTTCGGATAAATTCAAGAAAATAAATGAAATGGAAATTGAAAAATTTCAAAAAAATAAAATTCAAATGGATTATTCCAAAGCAATTGAATACGGCGATTATATCACAAATAAATATATAAGAACATTTATTAAAAACATAAAATCAATTACCGACAACGGAAAAAGAGAGGAATACATAAAAGTTGTAAATGAATTATTTGAAATGGAAATTTAAAAACATTTACAACAAAAACATATAAAATTTCAACACTTTACAATTTTACACTTTAAAACTTAGCAATTTAGTGGATAAAAAAACAATAAAAATAGGAACACGTGGCAGTAAATTAGCTTTATATCAGGCTAATAAAGTTTGCGATATACTTTCAAATAGTTTTAAAGAACATAAATTTGAAATTGTTATAATAAAAACAAAAGGAGATAAAATACTTGATGTTCCTTTGGCAAAAATTGGAGACAAAGGCTTGTTTACCAAAGAACTTGAAGTGGAATTATTAAATAAAAATATTGATTTTGCTGTTCATAGCCTCAAAGATTTGCCAACCGCCTTCCCAACAGGAACAAAACTTGGTGCAGTTCTAAAAAGAGTAGATGTTAGAGATGTTTTGATTAGTAAAAATGGCAAAAAATTAGATGAATTAGGAGCGGGAGCAATAATTGGAACATCATCGTTGCGACGAAAATCTCAAATATTAAATTTTAATCCAAGTTTTAAAATTAAAGATATTAGAGGAAATGTAGATACTCGTTTGCAAAAATTAGAAGAGCAAGACTACGATGCTCTAATTATGGCAGCAGCAGGAATAATAAGATTAGGTTTTTCAGATAAAATAACAGAATACATTAGTCCTGAGATAGTTATTCCTGCCGTTGGGCAAGGAGCAATTGCAATTGAAACTCGCACAAACGATGTTTTTATTGACGGAATACTACAAGAAATAAATCACAAACCAACAGAAATTGCAATTTTAACCGAACGAGAATTTTTGAGAACAGTAGAAGGTGGCTGCCAAGTTCCAGTAGGTTGCTACACAGAATCTACAGAAAAAGAAATTAAGATAACTGCTTTTGTATCAGATATTGAAGGAACAAATATTTTAAAGAAAGAAAAAACAGCTACAATTGAAAATGCGATAGAAACTGCTGGTAAAATGGCTAATGAAATACTTAATGAAGGAGGCAGACAAATTTTGCAAACCGTTAGAGATAATGCGTAGTGTCAAAAAAGCAATTTTAAATTTGGAGTTTTTAAAGAAACCAAGTAATTTTAGGCACTGCAGGATTTAGAGTGAGGAAAAAACTGAAAATATCAACTTAATAAAATTGTATATAGCTGTATTAAAGATTGTTACAAGTGTAAATTCAAGTAATTTTCATCGTTTTTTCATTAATTCGTATAGATTTAATAATGAGTTGTTTATAAAAATCTCTCACTCTAAATCCTGTAGAGCCTAATTTTACAACCTAGGCACTCACAATAATTCGGGTGTTATCATTAATTAAAAAAAATAGAGAGAATTTGAATAGTAACATAAAAAAATTATTTTTGTGCGTTAATATTTTCTAATTCAAATACCAAAAAATGCAAATTCAAGAAAAAATAACATCTAAAAATATAAATAAACAAGTTTTAAAGCTACAAATAACTGATAATAATGAAGTTGGAAAAGCTGCTTTTACTCATTATTTGCAACATAGAAAAAATGGTGTTGCAAAATATTACAAAAAGGATGCTGTAAAATATGCTGAAAGAGTTTCTGAAAATGAAAATATTGTAGCTGAAAGTCCATTAGAATATCAAATTTTTAACTATAAAGAACAAAATGGACATCAAATCCCATTTCCTGCACCTAAAAAAGCAAAATTTCAATTTATTGATTTATTTGCAGGAGTTGGTGGTTTTAGAATTGCATTGCAAAATATTGGAGGTAAGTGTATTTACACTAGCGAATGGGAGAAGTCGGCAAAACAAACTTATGAGAAGAATTTTGGAGAATACCCGTTTGGAGACATTACATCTGAAAAAATAAAAAGTTATATTCCTGAAAATTTTGACTTATTATGTGGAGGATTTCCGTGTCAAGCCTTCTCTGTTGCAGGCAATAGAAAAGGTTTTGAGGATACAAGAGGGACATTGTTTTTTGACTTAGAAAAAATAATTGAAACAAAACGACCAAAAGCATTTTTTCTTGAAAATGTGAAAAATCTTGCAGGACACGACAAAGGTAGAACTTTGGAAATAATGCTGAATATTTTGAAAAATAAATTAGGTTATAAGGTTAAATATAAGGTGCTTAACTCTATGGAGTATGCTAATATTCCTCAAAATAGAGAACGGATTTTTATAGTTGGTTTTGACCCAAAACAAGTAAGAAATTATGATAAATTTTCGTTTCCTGAAAAAATTAATTTAACTAAAAAGATTAGAGATTTAATTGATAAAGAAAAACAAGAGGATAGGTATTACTACAAAAAAGAACATCAATATTACCCGAAATTAATAGAGGTGATGAAGTCGGAAGACACTATATATCAATGGCGTAGAGTTTATGTTCGTGAAAATAAAAGTAATGTTTGCCCTACTTTAACTGCAAATATGGGAACTGGGGGGCATAATGTGCCGTTAATTCTTGATAATTACGGAATTAGAAAATTAACACCAAAAGAATGTTTTAGGTTTCAAGGTTATCCAGAAAATTTTGTTTTGCCTAATTTAGCAAATTATATGCAAGCATCTTAAACTTAAATAAAATAATGAACAATAAATTAAACTGGGAAGAAGCAATTATATCTGTATTTGAATTACATGAAGGGACAGTAAGTTTAGAAATATTATATAAAGAAATTCCAAAATTAATAAGTCAAACAAAATCTAATGATATAGAACATACTATTAGAGCTTATTTAAGAAGATTAAAAAATGAGAAAAGAATAATAATACAAATTGACAAGTCAACATATAAATTAAATGATTTTCAGAGTAAAGGAAATAAACATAAAAATTATGAAATTTTAAACCTTATTGGATATGGTTTATCTAAATTTAA
>JAOZQN010000032.1 GCA_029932195.1 Bacteroidales bacterium
CAAAAACTGGGGGAACTTTTTTTGATGAAATATGAAATTATTAACACCTTACCCCGATGGGGTGCGTTTTCTCTGTTTTATATATTTCTATCAATATATTGCACCGCTGGTGCAAAAGCAAGAATCACCCTTATTATCATCGCTTTGCGTAACTAAAAAACTAAAGACTAACAACTAAAAACTAGTAAAAGTAGGATATTCCAGTTTTCTTTTTTCTTTTCGGAAACAAGCCGCAAGACTTGCCGTTGTGTGGCGGACTGCTATTTGCAAAGGGTGAACACTCCCGCCCATAACAGTATCTATCAGCGGAATTTTGAGCAACATTTTTTTAAACTCGGTATTAAGAACAAATGGAGTAGGTTTAAAAGCCTGTGGTTTGTTAGCAATATAATCTTCGGTATTTACATTAGGATTTTCCTCATAATATTTTTCCAAAATATCTCTCACAATCCAATCTACATAAGGTCTGTAAGGCTCCATAATATCGTCGGCAAGGGCATAAGCATTATATTTGTTGTGATGATGGATTCCAAAAGTAGGCATAAGCCCCGAAGCAACAATGTTTCGGGCAACCACTGCTCTCAAAATAGCATAACCATAATTAAGCATACTATTTGGCTCGCTACCAAACCTTCTGCGACGGAACTTAAGCAAAATATCGTCAAACACATTAAACCAATAATAAGCAGCCGCTCTGCCTTCCACGTTTTCGGGGTCTCCGCTTTTTACTTTCTTGCTCCACACCTGCATTTTTTTAGCAGGCAAGCCAATAGCTTCCAGCAGCAAACCCTGATTTTTTATTTTATATTGTATAGTCTGTTGCCAAAGACTTTTTTTTATAGTCTCCGAAGCATTCACCTGATACCTGAAAATTTCTTGCTGCAAACTATTATTAGCCAAGTTAAGAAACAAACCTTTGGGCAAATGTTTTTCGTCACAAATAATAACTGCCGCATTATATTTTAATAGTTTGGACAATACAGCCTTAGAAATAGTCATTTGTGGAGCATCAAAAATTGCTACACCAATATCCTCCATTGGCAAGGAGGCTGTTTTTTTTTCCTTGTCGGCAAACTCCACCAGCAACTGTTCCTTGCGAGTATGGATATAAGCATTAGAACCAAAATAAACAATCCTTTTTATCATATCTAAATGATATACAATAATTTTGCCAACTTGTCCACATTTTATTAACAAAATGTTTATGCACGTAGAGACGTGATTTATCACGTCTTATTCTGTTAATAAATACTAAAGTTTCGGAGTTTATAATTAATTGATTATTACGTATTTCTACTTTACGAACTTAAAACAAACGCCAAAGGTGTGATAATCAATAGGCTTGCCTGTAAGGGCAAGATGGATTATTTAGTTTTTTTAGAAGCACCAAAGGTGCGTAATCTATTTAATAATGTAAGTGATTTTGCACCCTTGGTGCTTAAATATTTTGCGTTTTTTATTCCTTGCCCTTTCAGGCAAGGTTATTGATTATCGCACCCTTGGTGCTTAAAAGTCTTATAATCAAAAGTTTTTAACTTGGTAAAGTAGAACTAATTAAAACAGAATATAAGTCTAATTCTATCAAGCGATTTTAAGAAAGGACATAGTAAGCTATTCCTACAGCATAGCGAAGGTTTGCTACAGTATAGTGAACTATTCCTACAGTCCAGTGAGGTATTCCTACAGTCCAGTGAGGTATTCCTGCAGTCCAGTGAGGGTTTCCTACAGCCCAGTGAGGGTTTCCTACAGCTCAGTGAGGGTTTCCTGCAGCATAGTTAAGGGTTTCTACAAAAGAAAAAGGCTACTATGCTATAGAAATCCGCTACTAAGCTATAGAAAGGGCTTTTTCCTTTAAAAACAAGGGTTTCGGGAGAGTAGCAAAAACTTTTTAAGCAAAACAAAACCCCATAATTCAACTTTGCCAAAGTTCCAAAACCTTGACAAAGTTAAATTATGGGGTGAAAATTGGTTTTCCCGAATATTCACGGGGTGACTTTGAGTCACCCCGTGAATAAAATGCGAATTACAACCCAAATAAAAAAAAGCGACACCCTAACTTTTAAAAGAAAGAGTGCCACCTTAAATGTTTTCACAATGGAATAATCCTTATTGTGAATAGCTTTTTTTAAACAAAAAATTTATTTTACCACTTAACGATATTGTAAAATCTTTTCCTTCAATAATAAAATTATTTTTTATAGGTTTAAAAAGCAAACGAGGAGCAATAAAATCTGTTTGAAATTTAGAAAAACCATCTTTACCTGCATTTTTAAAAATTTTTGAGGGAAAGTCTTCTTTTAATTGGTCTTCACTACGTGCCTCTAAATGATGTTGAAACAAGATATTACCTACACTTGCCTGATGCAATCGTTTAATATAATACAATCTTTTAGATAGTTCTATTGGTTCTATATCTTTAAGTTCTTCTTTCTTATCTTCAAAAAATAAAACTTTTTGTCCTATTTTAAATATATGTTTCCGTGTAGCTTTTTCTTTCTTTTTTCCAATATATATTTGAGGTTCAAATAAATCTTCAATAGAACTTACTTTATTTAATCCATTAATTTTAGATGCTTCGTAAATATTTACAGATTTAATTTCTCTTTTACCGTTATCTGTTTCATACAATCCAAAAAGATAATTGTCTCCAGAGTTTACATAATAATCTTGCTTATGCTCGTATATAGATAGATATGTTTGTTTTTTTATTGGAGTTAAATTTTCAGGAGACATAAAACCTCTGCCAGCTTTTACACGACATCTTACTCTTCTTATTATTTTATTGTTAAAGTCAAGAAGTTCGGTCTCTTTTTTTCCTTCGTCTATTTGTTCTTGCATATATATTTTTAAATGTATATCAATAATTTCATTTGTTATTATATTTTTTTTATTAATACTCAAATCTTTTGCTAATACTCTTACTACTGCCCATTCCTCATCTTTACCTTGCTTATTTTTTGCAATAATAAAATGTCCATCTTCGTCTTTCAATGGTTTACCATCTTTGTTTTTTGCTGCAATTTTAATTTTTCCATAAAAAGTTTCTTGATGCAGTTTTCCTCTAATACTATCTCCATCTGCTATTTTAAAAATTTTGTCTCCATTCTCATCAATTCTAATTTTATTATTTTTGTCTCTTAACCATACTTTTTTACCTCTCCGTCTTACTATTTTTTTGCCACTACCAAGAGCCTTATCTTTGTTTGGCATATTATTAATAAGAATTGTTTTTTCAATATCTGTTATTTGTTTTTGACTAAACCCAACAAATGGTTCTTCTGTGTATTGTTTATGAGTAGTTTCGTTATATTTATATGCTTTTTTCAAAATCTCCTCACGCTTTGCAGAGTTTGGTATTAGCGTTAAAACTGCCGCATCAATTGCATGATGATAATGTTTTGTTCTGTTTTTAGTTTCTTTTTTATTTTGTATTTTATATATTTTTCGGAACTCTGCTGTAATTTTACCTTTTTGAACTTCAACTTTATTAAAAACAGTTTTCAAATAATGATAAGCATATTTAGAAATAATTTGAGTATCTCGCAGTTGGCTATTAACAAAGCCTTGCGGAATATCTTTACGAGTAAATCTATCAACTTTATTTTTCAAATAATCATATTCAAAATATAATAAATGTTTTTTTCTAATTGCTTGGTCTTTTGTATCCTTATCAATAGCTATTTTAGAATTATATTTTTGTCTATCAATAAGTTTTTCTAATTGTATAATTCTATCTTTCCAATTTTGTAATCTCGGTTCAATAGCAGTATAATTATTATAATCCTCTTTATAATTAGGCAATTGGGTAGGAATTTTATTAGCTTTAATATTTCTGTTATAATCTGCATAACAAACCGTTAGGTTTGCAAGCGAATTATCAAACGATTTGCTACGTGGTATAGTATGCTCAAAATCAATAGTATTAGAATTAAATAAATCTGTCAGATTTATTGTTCGTCCTGTATAAATACATCTACAATTTTGCTCTCTCCACAAGCGATATTTCGCTATATCTTTTTTAGCAATAGAAAAAGATTTGTTTTTCTCAATTTTTTTTATTTCCTCTGCTACTGTTTCGCTATTTTCAAATTGTTCTGTCCATATTCTAAATTTTCTTTTGTCTTCGTTACTTTCCGGATTTGCATTACCTTTAAATTCAGGGTCTTTTAATAATTCAGCTATTGCCTTTGCATAAGATTCGTTTTCAGCCTCACGCCTGCGTTGATAAGTTTCAATAGCATTTCGTTTATTTGCATCGTTTAGGTCTCTTGCAATCTCAACAACAATTTTTGTTTGGCTATCAATTTTACCAATTTTTATCAAATAATTAATAACTTCACGCAAACGATACAACGTTTTATATGCCATTGGGTTTTTAAAAGCCGCAGTTTTAGGACTTTTTAAATATTGTTGGTCGTCTTCTTTTTTGTATATAGCAATTTGCGAAGGGTGATAAAGTTTTGCAAGTTTTTTTTCTTCTACATCAAATTTATTATCAACAAATTCTTTTATCTGGTCTAATAAATGTGGCGGTTTAATATAACTTTTAGGTTCTATTCTGAAAAATGTTTGATACCTTTCTATTACACTATTTATTATTTCTTGTTTTTTATCTTCTATTTTGTTCTCCCATTTATTTTCTCCAAAATGTGTTATTATTGTTTGTTCTACTTCGTTCAAATCGCTTTGTTGCAATTTATATTCATCGTTTTTATGTCCAAATTTCTCTTCAAAATCTAATGCTTTATATTTAGAAATTAAATTATTTGTAATAATAATAAGTTCTTTTTCTTTTCTATTTTTAGAAATTTCGTTTTTTATATCATCAATAATTTTTTCTTTATTTTGTTCAAAAAGTTCTGAACCAATAAGTTCTGGTATTTTTGCTAATAAAACAGCTTCCGTATAAATTAAACCTTCTTGCAAGAATGGCAAAATATTATTTATTGCTTTTAAGCTCAAATTTGCATATCCCACAGGAAAAGAATTCCACAAAGTAGATAATCCTTTTATTTGCTCTTCGGATAATTTTAATTTGTGCAATAATGTTTCTTTAAAAATCTCTTCGTCTTCAAAAGAAAAAATTAAGTGCCAAATATCATTAATATCAAAAGAGATTTGTTTGTTTTCTCCGTTTTTATTCTTTTTAGTTTTATTGGTTTTAATAATTAAGTTTTGCCAATCTTCACCAAAAATAGCTTTTAACCTTGCCGATACAGGACAACCAGCAACATTAATTTTATCCAATTTTCTCTTATAATTTAATTGCCATGCCTTGCTTGCTTTTTTTTCAATATATTTTCTAATATCCAAGAACTCAAATTTTGATTTTTGTCTAAAAAATAAATCATTATAAATATCTTTTTTCAATTTTAGAGGTAGAGGAATAAATTTATCATCGTCATTTTTTTTATATTTTAAGGTATTAAGAAACGACCATGCTCTAAATTCCTCAAATTTTGGATGGCTAACAGGACATCTGTATTTACTCTTTTCAAGTGTGCATTTTCCTACAAGTCCTTTTTGAGATCTCAAAGGACGTTGCCAAAACATTGCTTTTGCAACAATTGTTTTAAAATCATTATCAATTTTTTGCACTTCAATTATTTTTTCAACTTCTTTTTCAAAATCCTCTCTCAAAGTATATCTATTTCTTATACGTATTCCCTCGTCTTCAAGGTGTGCAAATGCAGCTCCCAAACTTCCCTTACTCTCAATTAGCTCTTCGTATTTATTTCTTCCAATCGTTCCAGTTTCAGGACTACCTCTATAGATAGCAGCTTTTTCATTTTTGCCTATTTTTCTACTACTTCTAAAACCTCTTCTTTGGGCAATATGGTATAAAGCTCGTCCTATTTTATATTTATCTTCATCAACATCAAGGTTTAATTTAGTCTCTATCAGCTCACGTCTTAATTGATATGGGCTTCTATAATCTGGTTTACCATCAAGATTAAAGTCAAGTTTTATCCACTGGTTAAATTTTTCATTATCCATAGGAAAAACTCGTCCTATACCTTTTTCATAATTTTTCCATCTGTTAAGTTCCTCAATTTCAAGTGGGCAGTATCCATTATTGATAAGGATTTTAAGTGTTTCCCATTTTCTATATCTCCTTGCATTGTATAATCTCCTTGCAGAACGATGTTTTGTCCGTTCGGAAGCAAAAGAAAATTCACCAGATTTGTTTTTACCAACTCCTTTTGAAAATGTATAAACTCCAAACCATTCAAATTCATTATCTTCTCTAATTGTAAGACCTATTGAATTTGTTCCTAAATCAATACCTAATATTTTATCCATAATTTTAATAAAAAATTTGTTTAGTAAAATTTTTATTTTATCTTTGTAGCAGACTATTCACAACAAGGCTATAAGCCGAAGAATATCTTTTAGCCCTGCATATCCTGTGGGGCTTTTTTTATAATCGTAAAGTTATTATTTTTTTATATATTTACAAAAAAGAATACGATAAAAAATAAAACAACACCTTATATAAAAGAGTTCACACGCTAACAGGTTTTGCAAACGCTGTTAGGTGGAACATGCCATTAGGAGAAAAACCCAACAGCGTCTGCAAGACCTGTTGGCGTTTAGCACACTTATATATAACATAACTTTTTTATACAAAAACTTTATTATTTAATAGTTTAATATATATATTATTAGAAAGCAACCCAAACAAACTTTTAACCTTCCACTTTATAACTTTAAACTAAAAAACCATAAAAAGCATTAAAAAACAGTATATTAACAGCAAAAAAAGATTGAAAATAATTGTTTTCAATCTTTTTTTTTGCTTTTTATCTAAAATATTAAAAAGAAAACATCTTTTTTCTAAAAAAAATATTAAAATCTTATTAATTTCCTGTCTTAATAATATTTTTTCTTTACTTTGTTGTAATACAGTGTTTTATACGTGTAGGATAATATTTTAAAAGCATATAAATACATCTATTTTTATATCAAAAAAACATAAAACATTGATTTTCAGGAAAAAAAAGCGAGAAAAGTTTTGGTGGTTAATATTTAGTTATTACTTTTGCAAAGTCTTTTTTACATAAAGGCACGCAATTAATCATATTTTTTAACCACTAAATTTTTATTAACATGAACAAGAAAAAAGAAGTAAAATTAAGTTTTAGCTTTTCTTATGCCGATTTTTATTTAAAAAGCAAATCAAAAGTTATTTTTATGAGAAGAGATGCCGAACTATTAGAGAGTTACGGTATTAATGTAGAAGCAGTAAATTCACTCGAAAGTTCTATAGAGGCTTTTCAAAGCCATAATAGAGACGAGCAGTTGTTAACCAGTCTAATGTATAAAACAAGAGACAAGAACCAAAAAGCGGAAGAAATACGTGTTTTGCTAAAGAAATTATTTACGCAAATAAATCTTTCGGATAGCGATGCTTTGGCTCTTTACAGTTTTGACGACCTTCAGGTAGCAAAACTTAGCGATCCTGACCTTATAGAGAAGGCAGGAAAACTTTTGATGCACAAATCATTATTTGAAGAGATTTTTGCTCGACTTGATTTAGACGAATCCAATTTTGTTAGCCTCCAACAACTTGTAACCGAGTTTGGTAATTTAAAAGTAAAACAAATGGAAGCAGTTGCAGTAAGAGAAGTAGAAACACAATTAAGACGTATAGAAGCGAATCGTATCTATAAGCAATTAAGTAAATTGTGTGAACTTTCTCGTGCCAGATTTTATTCTACCGACGAGGCTCGCTACAACGACTACTTGCTAACCAACAGCTACCAAAGCATAGAAACTCCCGAACCGGAGGACAGCGGAGGAGGCGAAGAACTGCCTAACGGATAGTATTTTTATTGTAGAGACAAGGCACGCCTTGTCTTTACTGTTTTTAGTAGCTATAAGAAAGCGAACTCTTTTTAATTAAAGTTGTTCGCTTTTTTTTGTGTCAATCCAGATATAGTAGCTTACAAGTAGGGTGCAAAAAAGTCCAACAGGACGACCTTTCAAACGCCGACAGGTCTTGCAGACGCTTTCGGGTTTATCCGAAAACCTTATTCACTTTAGTATAGACCACGATGATAATCGTGGGAGTGTGCAAAAAAGTCCGACAGGACGACCTATTGTTAAACCACGATGATAATCGTGGGAGTGTGGACAAAAAAAGTCCGAAAGGACGACCTATTGTTAAACCACGATGATAATCGTGGGAGTGTGGACAACAAAAGTCCGAAAGGACGACCTATTGTTAAACCACGATGATAATCGTGGGAGTGGGAGTGGGAGTGGAGTGGTGGGACAAACCTAAAACTCAAACCTCAAATTCATGCTATAATTTCTCATTGGCATTGCTCGGTATAATATTGTTTGATATTTATTGTTAAACAAATTATTTACAGTAAGTTTGATGTTGAAATTTGTTTTTTTATAAGTCATATTTTTGCCAAAATTAATATTGCAAATAGAGTAGGGTGGGAGAGTGTGCCTATTTTCCAGGTTGCTCGAAGTTGTGTATCTTTTTCCTATATAGTTAAAATCTATTTTAGAATAATATCCTTTTAATGAGGTTGTTCCAAACAGTCCGAAAGTGTTTTTGGGAATATAAATTAACTGTTGTCCTATTGATTTGTCTCCTGTTAGGTTTGTTTTTTGATTAGTTGTTTTTGTAAAAGCGTAGTTTCCAATAATTTGATATTTTATTTTATTATGCCTCCCCTCAATATTAAATGAATATTCTATTCCTCTTGCAAAAACTTTTTTTATGTTTTGTGCCGTCCAATATCTAAATTCGCTTGGTCGCCAAACTATCCAATTATCTATTAACGAGGCATATATTGATGCCGAGTTTTTTATAATATTGTTTTTAAATTTATTTGTAAATTCCAGGTTCACATCAGCCGAGTATCCAATTTCTTGTAATAAGTTGGGATTTCCTCCTGGCATCCAATATAAATCGTTGAGGGTTGGCATGTTGTAGTTGCGGGAGATATTTGTTTTTATGAATAGCGGCTTATTTTTAAGTAATTGGTAATCAAGTCCGATGGAGGGAATTATTGGCACTATCTTTTTGCTAACCATTTTTTGATGAAGTAGAACAAAACCCGCAAAACGAGAGTTTATTTTTTTATGATAACTAAATTTTAGTCCATTTTCTTGTCTTGTGGCATTATATTTTGTTAGCGAATATGTTGCTGAATCATAAATGTTTACAAAATCATAGTTATAAAAAAAGTCTAATTTTAATTCGTTATTTGAGTTGTGCAGATATTTTATTTCTGCATTATTAAAAAGACTGTTTGAGTTGCTGTTAGAATTATTTTTTATGATATATGAAATATTTGTAGAATCTGCCAAAAAATAATTTATGTTATCGTAAACGTATCCCGAATTTATTTTAAGGTTTATTTTTTCAAAATTAATATTGTAACTAACAATTGTTTTTAATTGATTATCTATCTGATTTTGTTTACGATACATTCCACTGTAAGACATTATTGAAGGAATATTTCCATTAGATTGTTGCCCCCACAAAATTATTGAAGCAAAACTTTTTTGGCTCGTTCTAAAATATGCTTCTTGCATAATTCCTCTTTTTTTATAATCTGCATTTTTTTGTTTTTCAAAATATCTATCTGGTTCTGAATTATTTATATATTTAAAATTATTTTTAGAATTTTCTGAAAAAACACGAGTTTTAAATTGCATCTTTTTTGTGCCAACAGAAATATTAGCAAATGAAGCATAAGTTCCAAAACTCGCCACCTTCTGAATTGCTTTTATTGAAAATTTATTATTCCAGTCTGTTTTGTTTTTTATATTTACAATTCCTCCCAACGCACCACTGTTTTCTGTAAGTGAGCTTCCTCCGTGCAGAATCGTTATATCGTCGATAAAAAAAATGGGAATAGCAGAAAAATTTACTTGTCCCATCATTGGCGAATTTAATTTTATGTTGTTCCAAATAACCTGTGTGTGTGTGGCAGAAGTTCCTCTAAACGAGGCTGTTGAGATGCTACCTTTTCCGTAATTTTTAATAAATATATTTGAGCTTTTGCTTAAAATTTCGGAAAGATTGTTTTCTATATTTTCGGATAGAATTATTGAGTCTATTTGAGTTGCAATAATTCCTTTTTGGGAAAGATTTTTGTTTTCTATAATTATTATAGAATTTATTTTTATTGTATCCTGAGCATAGGAGTATTGCTCTGTAAATAGAAATAATAAGAAAATGAGAATATTCCAGATTTTCCAATTTGTTGGTCTTCTCATTTTCTTATTCGTGATATGATTAGAGTGTGTAAGATATTGGGGTAGTTTGGTTGCAAGTTACATGTTGCAGGTTTCGCAATGCGATTATAAATTGTAATTTATAATAATTGAGTCCACTCCGAAAATCATCTTTTAGCCAAACTCGGCGTTGGATAAAAAAATTAAAATACTCATTTACAACAAGTGAGTGCAATGAGACATGCTCATTGTGTTTGTAAAATCCGTATCCGTCCTGATTTTTCGGCAAAAATACACTTCTCGGAGAGGACTCATTATTCAAAACTTCATAATTTCATAATTTCAAAACTTTTCCAGCTTGTCTGGCTTAGGTGTTTTTTAGTCCAATAACCAATCCTACGCAGCCGCTTTTTTCTTTGTCTCCTTTTTTTGCTTCTGGAACTGTTATATATATTTTTACACGTTGAGTTTTTATATTTTTGTAATCAAAAATAGAATTGTAGTCTTCGTTTTTATTATCGTATATTACTTCGTCGTTCCATGTTGATATTCTGAGATTTATATTTTCAGGAAGCTCTTCTTGCGATTTTACTACAAAACGATATGTAATTCCTTTATTTAGAGTCTTATAGATTAATATTTCTTCTCCTTCAAACATTTTAAGCGAGTTGTATCTTCCGCTCAAAATAAAATCGTCGAGCATTGGCACAACATCTTCTTGTGTAAATTTTCGGCACTGAGCATCTGCCCAAAAGAAAGATGTTGTTAGAAAAATTGTTAGGAATAAAATTTTAATGTTTTTCATATTTGTTTGTTTTTATATTGTTTTTCCTTTTTTAGTAAACGTTACAAAGTTAATCTTTATTTTTAAATAATATTGGAATAGTTTACTAAATGTTATGTTGTGTATATAATAATTGTAGATACTACTCTTGGCTTTTGGCTCTTGGTTTTTGGCTTTAGGCTTTTAGCTCTTGGTTTTTTAGCTTTTGGCTTTTAGTTCTTGGTTTTTTAGCTTTTGGCTCTTGGCTTTTAGCTCTTGGTTTTTAGTTTTTAGATACATCGCTTTGCGTGCCAAAAGCCAAAAGCTAACAACCAAAAACCAACAACTAACAACCAACAACTAACTAACCAACAACTAATTTACATACCCTGCTCTTATTTCAGAAATTTTACTTTTAAGCATATCAAAATTATCTTGACTAATTGGTTCTTCCATTTTAGAATAGACATCTTTTAATTCTTTTAGTTGCTCGTATAATAATTCAATATCTTTGTTTGCTTTAAATATTTCTAGCAGACCAATTAAGTCTTCCAACGAAAATTTTTGTTCAAGAATAATAGTAACCAGCTCTGGGTTATTTTCTATTGAACTACCAACTAATTGAACTGATAAATATAAACCTTCTATCCAACCTCCAAGCACGATAAGTGTAGCAGTTTCACCTCTATCATTTTCCTCCAAATACGCACTTGAGTTCATAAATGTTTCAGAAACTATGTTTAAAATTTTATTTTTATCTCCAATATTATCTTCTATTTTTTGTAAGGTAGTATCACTTATGATATTAAGTATGCCAAGTTGATCTGCTAATTTTTTAGAAGTTGCAAGATAGTTTATCGTTTCTTGTTTTTGGTCAAAAAGAGTTGTGTAACTTAAATCGGCACTGTATATTCCCAAATTTAATGCCATTTCTTTTGTTGTGGAATAATAACTAACTTTTGATGTAGGATTAAGAAACTCGTTGGTATATTCTACGTCTGCCGTTTCTATTATCATTGCTGTTTCTATTGGCGATGGCAAGGAGTAAAAAATCATTTTTGCTTTTTCGTAGGCTTGCTCACTTTCGTTGATGTTATTTGTATTCACAACGTCGTTGCTATTTTCAGTTACACATGCCGAAAGCATAAAAATTATTACTATTGATAAGAATACGTTTTTTTTCATTTTCATTTTTATTATGGTTAAATAGTGGGGTAATTAATTGATTATTAGTGTTGTCTTAAGGGTTAAGTAAGTGCTTAGTTTTAAGTGTTTAGTTTTTAATTAGTTTTCGCTTGAAAGTAAGCATATTACAAAATAAAAAAAAACATCGTTTTTATTTGTCCATCTAACCTGCATTATTCATAAAAACCGTTAAAACGGTTATAATCAATGTTCTAATTTCAACCCACGACTTAAGTCGTGGGCTAATATAAACAGCTAAAAATCAACCGTTTTAACGGTTTATAAATAGGTTCGTGAATAATGTAGGCTAAGTAGATGAACAATTTAAAATGGATAATTTACAATTAGTTTACTCCTGATTATCAAGTGTAAACCAATTGTAAATCGTAAATCAAAAATCGTAAATTTAAAATGTTCCAATTAAAAATAAAGTGCTAAAAATTATTAGTAAAATAGCACCTGCGATATTAAGTATTCTGTATGTTTTTTCATTTTTCTTAGTATCTTTTGAGTGTAATCTCATTATAAGTTTTTTGGAAAAAAGGGATATTAATGCAATTATTGAAATAGTAAAACCCATACCAAGCATAATAAAAAATGCAGCAATTATTCCCGCAGTTACAAGTCCCATTGATGATAAAAAAGTAACTGTTATTATTGTTCCAGGACAAGGAATAATTCCAACAGATAAAATAAATGAGATAAAAGAAATCTTATTATTTTTTTTATTTTTAGGAATATGGTCGTGTGAGTGAGACGATTTTTTTGAGAAATTTTTTAATAGTAAAAATATTCCGATAGCAGTAATTAAACCAAAACTAATACGTGTAATTAATTCTGATACATTATCAATTTTAGTTGCTTCCGAAGCATAAGTTTTTAGACTTAAAACAATAATTAACGCCACAATTAATCCAGATAATCCGTGTGCAAAAGCAATTGCATAACTTGTAGAAATAGCTTTTATTACTTTTGGTCTTTTTGTTAAAATATAAGAAAATACAAAAATTTTTCCATGTCCAGGACCTAATGAATGAAAAATACCATATAGAAACGCAAATAAAAATATTAAAAATAGAGCCCAAGTTTTTTTAGATTCATTATAGTTTAATGCTAGGTCTGCAAATTGGTCTTTTAATTCTCTTTGAATTTTAGCATTTTTTCTAATAAATTTGTTGAAAATAGAAATATTTAATTTTTTATTATCAGAAAAATTGGAAGTATTATTTGCAGCAGAAGTTGTATCATTTATTACAGCAGTATTTGTATCGGTATTATCATCGGAAAATAAAGGGTTGCCTTGCGAGAAGGCTATATGTGTTTGTAATAAAAGTAAAATTACTATGTAAAATATATGTTTCATTTTCTTATTTGTTTACACTCAAAATAATACAATCTGGAAAAATTTGATTATAATAAAAAGCTTGCTTTCTGTCTTCTATTATTTCATAAGAGCTACTAATAAAATTATCATTTTCAAATTTTACTGATTTAATTTCTACACTAAAATAATATGAATGGTCGTAGGCAGCAATTTTTACCGTTTTTTTGCTTTCGGAAATTTTTATATCTGTAATTATTTCAAATTTATAGGTTACAACTCCATCTTTATACGAGGCAGTAAAGTTTGTAATATTATCAGTGGTTAATTTTTTGTCATTATCTGTAACGTAAATGAGGTAATTATAATTAACCAAATTAGAGAAAGCTTTTTTTTCTAAAATTTCAATTTCAGATTGTTCAAAAGTATAGTTTTTATTATTATCAAATGTTTGCATTAATTCTTGACTAAATACTTTATCAAATTCAAATTCAATTTTCAATTTATTAATCAGATTACCATTAAAACAGACAGTAACACCTGTTTTGATAAAAATATGAGGATGTGCTGATACAATATAACTTGAAAAAACAAGAAATAATAGTAATAATGTTATTTTTTTCATTAGTTTAGGATTTATTTGGTATGGTTTTATAGGTGTAAATTTTTGATAGTCATTAATAAGTAATGCTATGTTGCTAAATATTAAAATTTAAGTTGATTATCAAACAAATGTAACCAAAATATTAATACAAGTATTTTAGAATAGCATTACATATTTATCATTATCAAAATTTGTATCCAACGCCGAGTTTGGTAAAAAGATGTTTTTCGGAGTGGACTCATAATTTCAAATTTAGCTTTGTAATTATCTGATAATCATACAAACACTGTTTTTTATAGATTACCCAAATTTAAGATGTTTTACCGAACGTCCTTCGTTAAACAGCTCAGACATAGCATCTATACCTATTTGAATATGAGTTGTTACAAAATCAGTAGATACTTTTTTGTCGCTAGTTGCAGTTTTTATTCCTGTGGAAATCATTGGCTGGTCGGAGACCAAAAGTAATGCTCCCGAAGGAATTTCGTTGGCAAAACCCACAATAAATATTGTAGCCGTTTCCATGTCTATTGCCATTGATCTAGTTTTTTGCAAATAATTTTTAAAGCGTTCGTCCCACTCCCAAACTCTTCTGTTTGTGGTATATACAACTCCTGTCCAATAATCTTTTTTGTGGTCTCTAATTGTTGATGATACGGCACGTTGCAAATTAAAAGCGGGTAAAGCTGGCACTTCTGGTGGCAAATAATCATCGGAAGTTCCATCGCTTCGTATTGCTGCAATTGGAAGGATAAGGTCTCCTAACTGATTTTTTTTCTTCAAACCTCCACATTTTCCGAGAAATAGAACGGCTTTGGGTTTTATTGCTCCAAGCAAATCCATTATTGTGGCGGCGTTGGCACTACCCATACCAAAATTTATCATTGTAATACCTCCGCCAGAAACGTTTGGCATTGGGCTATTTTCTCCAACTATTTTTACTCCATATTTTTCTGCAAAAATTTTAAGATAATTACTAAAATTTGTTAGTAAAATATAATCATCAAAATCTTCTAAAGCACGACTTGTATAGCGTGGTAACCAATTATCTACAATTTCTTTTTTTGTCATTTGTTTTGTGTTATATTTCGTTGATTTGTTTTTTTGTTAAACCAGTAAATTTCATTATTTCATTAATGGGCATGTTTTCTGATTTCATTTGTTTTACAATTTTTTCAATTCCTTCTTTTCGTCCTTTTTTTATTCCTTCTTCTACACCTTCGTCTCTTGCGGTGTCTATTGTATTTTTTAAATCTCTGTAGTATTTTAGACTCCGTTCGTAGGCAGATATTTCTTTGTGGTTGTAGTTAGAAATTTCAGCTTCTTTAAAGAATTTTTGAAAAATACCACTTAGTATTTCAGGTTTGTTTTCTAAGTTGTGTAGGTTTTTTATAGCAAATAGCCATTTGTCAAAGTGAGAACTTAATTCGTTAACTTTTTTTGTGAAATTAGGCATTTGTAAATAAAAGTAGCTTAATTTATTGTAAAAAATTTTGTTTGTTTTTACGTCCATAAGTTTTATTTCGTTTACAATTTGTTTGTCTTTGTCCTTATCATCAAAACAAAAATCTAAGATGCCTATTGTGTAAACTGCTTTTAGTTTAAAGTTCCAGTCACCACGTTTTGCTTGTTCTTGAATGGGAAAGGTGGAATAGAATACACTACGGTCTTTGAAAAAATTTTGCTTTGCTTTTTGTAGTTCTATAATAAATTTTTCTCCTTTGTCGTTTTCGCAGTATAAATCAAAAATAGCTTTTCTGTCTATTGGTGTTGAGCCTAAATTTTCTGTTTTGTTATACTCTAAGCTAACAATATTTTCTTTGTCTTTCAATAGTGTATTAAGAAAATCTATTAATAAATCTTTATTTCTCTCTTCGCCAAATAGTCTTTTAAATCCATAGTCGGTAAAGAAGTTGATATATTTATCTTTTAGAGCTGTTTTCATAATTTTAAATTAATTTTTAATACAAAGATAAAACTTTTTTTTAATAACTTGGGCAATTACAGTTTTTTCTTGGTTTTCGGGAGAACCAATATTTATACCCAAATAAAATTCCTAGCGAGTTTCCATTAATGTGATTTACGGACAAACTAAAATCTCCCTCCTTATTTATAGAATAATTATATTCAATTTCGCCACTGAACCAAACGTTTTTATAATCCATAAAATCAGATTGATCGTAAAAATTGTTATCTATATAATTGTCTTGTCCCGTCCAGCTTTCTCGGTAGAAAAATACAGGACCAGCTCCCACAAAAATAGAATTTCTCCATCTTTTGTAAAGCCGATACCTTATTAATACTTGCGTAGAACCAGATACTTTTGTGCAGGCATCACTTTTTATGGTTTGCATTACTTTAACAGAAGTGTATAGATTTCCAAAAAACTCTGCACTAATTTGAATACCAGGTTCTATTGTTAGTTCACCATTGTTTAAGAGTTTTGTTTTGTATAGATTACTATTTTCATTTTTATAAAAGTTATAACTCAAAGAATTAGCTTTTATACTCATATTGCTTTGTGCCATAGAATAATAGGCAAAAGAAAGCAATATTGTAGATATTAAAATAATGTATTTCATGTTTTTTAGATCTAATTTTTTAACTTTTAACTCATTTCTCCCATTTAATAGCTTCTTTCCCCACAGATTTGAGGTAGTTGTTTGTTTTGCTAAAATGTTTGTTTCCCAAAAAACCTCTGTGTGCAGAAAATGGCGATGGGTGTGCTGACTCCAGGATATGATGTTTTTTGCGGTCAATTATTTGTCCTTTTTTTTGAGCGTAAGCACCCCAAAGCAAAAATACTACATTTTCTTTTTGCTCCGAAACTTTTTTGATAACTGCATCGGTAAACTCCTCCCAACCTTTTTTCTGATGCGAGCCCGCACTTGATGCACGCACGGTAAGCGTAGCATTAATCATTAAAATTCCTTGTTTTGCCCAGTGTTCAAGGTTTCCCGATTCTGGAATTTCCATTCCAATATCTGCCTTTAATTCTTTGTAGATATTTTTCAAAGATGGTGGAGTTCGCACACCTTTTTTTACAGAAAAGCACAAACCATGTGCCTGATTTTCACCATGATATGGATCTTGTCCAATTATAACAACTTTAACCTTAGAAAAAGGACAAAGTTCAAAAGCATTAAAAACTTCGCTGGCTTTCGGATAAATTGTTTGTGTAACATATTCTTGCTCTACAAACTTGATGAGTTTTTTAAAATACTCTTTTTCAAACTCATGCTGGAGAACATCTTTCCACGATTTTTCTATTTTTTCTTTCATTAGGTTGGTATATTAGTTTATTGGTTTGTTTTTTATGAATTAGCGAACTAAAAATTAAAGACTTAGAAAACTATTTCGTCCAAATTCCGCTTAGGAACATGATGAGTTTTATTTTCGTCTCGCCAATATTTTATGTCATTATTTTTAATTTCATCAATAATAATTTCCTCTTTTGGTTTGCCTAGTGCAATTACCGATAGTATTTTCAGATTGTTGGGGAGTTCTAAAATTTCGGATAATTTTGGTCTGTTTACTGCGGCAATAATACAGCCACCAAGTTCATTTTCAACAGCTCCAAGTAAAATGCTTTGGCAGGCAATTCCTAAATCGGTATAAACCCAACTTGCTAAATCTAATTTTGCAATATTTGTATCTGCCAATATAACTATGTAAGCAGCAGGTTTTTCACCCTCTTTGGGAGCTTTCCAATCTTTTAAATATCCAGCCCATGCAAGTTGCGAAAATATTTGCTCATTTTTTTCAACTTCGTTAGAAATTAGAAATTTTAGAGCCTGCTGATTTCTTGCCGACGGCGATAAACGAGCTAAATCAACTAATTCTAATAAAAAATTAGTTTCAATTCTCTCACTTTGCACAAAGCGGCGATAACTTCTGTTTTTAAAAATTAAGTTTTTTATCATAATTAATTATAAGGTTGATTTGTTTATAGAAGGTTTTACCAAATCCCAAAATCAAATTCCAAATTTTCTCTACGGGAGGTTGGATTTTGTTTGCCGTTTGTAAGTTCGCTTACGTTTTTAAAAACGTAGTCTCGGAGTTCGGAGACTTGGATTGTGCCGTCGTTGTTGGTGTCGGCGATGTTGGTTTGTAGGGCTTGAATAACGGAATATGTGAAAACGCCGTTTTGTGTGCCTTCGCCTTCGTAGGCAAATTCGCCTCCACCAGATGCAGATATTACTGTTGCTCCTGTGCCACGTCGGAGGTCGGAAAATAATTCTTTCATTAGTTCAAACGAGTTTTTTAGTCCTACTTTCTTTTTGGGCTTAAAGCCAAATGGTGTTACTGCTCTAAATTTCACTCCTCTACTTGTTGCAACCATTTCTGTTTCAGTCTTTTCTAACTCGTCTTTGTCCACTTCGCCAGAGTGGCAGGCATCTATTAGCAGTAATTTTTTGCGTGCAGGAATGCCGTCAAGTAAGTTCTCAAGCTCTTCGTAGGGCAAGCCGTTTTCGGAGGGATTTTCAAAATTAATATTGTGAGTTGCGAGATAGTAATCCAAGTTATCATCGAGCAAACCATGACCTGCAAAAAAGATTATAACTTCGTCTTCTACTGTGGTTTGCATGAGTATTTGTTTTGCGGTTTTTATATTCTCTGTGGTTGCATCTTTATCAATAAATTTGATAATTTCTACTTTGCCAAACATCTTATTATCAACAGATAAAGCCGCTGATAAATCATTGGCATCTTTGGCGGCATAATCTAAATTAAATTGGGATTTTTCGTATTCCGATACGCCAATTGCTATTACGTAAAGGTTTGGTTTGGTTGGCGTTTTTGTCGTGTAGGTTACGTAGGTTGTTTGTTTTAGGCTTTCCACCGCTTTTTGATTATGCACAGAAACCTCAATTTTATTTTCGCCTTGCGAAAGTAAAACAGATATTTTTTTATCGTATTTACTTATACTATCTTTACGTAAACTTTTGCCGTTCATGCCCCAAATTGGCACGTTGTTTACCCACAAGTTTATTCTATCAAGTTTATATTTGCTGTCCCAAGCAGCTATGTCAAATTTAAAAATAGAATCTGTGCTATTTGCAAAATGCTGTTTATCAATAATTTCTATTTCGGGAGTGTGAAATTCAGAAGAAAACATATCTTCGGTAAAACCAGTTTTTTTGAGGCGTTTTTTGTAAGCGAGATTATAGAGTTTTATTGTGGTGCTATCTGCCATGCCAATTCTTTCTAAAACAATATCTGGTCGGTTGTATTGTAAATCAAATTGATCAAAATTATACGATTGCATGTCAACAGTAAAAGAAACATGTTTTAAAGCTCCTTTTGATGCAAAATAATATTGGTCTATAGTCCTGAACATCCATTTGTTGTTACCTATTGAAATTAATGTTACAATTTCATTACCAGTAGCTATATCCCATATTCTTATTGTATTATCATAAGAACCTGAAATTAGTCTTGAACCATCTGGCGAGAATGTAACAAAAAAAACAGAAGAGGTGTGGTTTATAAATGTTTTAATTTCTTTACATGTGATAACATCCCATAATTTTATTATATTATCATTTGAACCTGAAATTATTTTTGTTCCTTCTTGAGAAAAATTTACAGTATTAACAAGACCAGAATGCCCTCTAAAAACACTAACCTCACCTGAAAAAATATCATATAGAGTTATTATATTAGACCCCTCTATAAAATAATTACCAGAACCAATAATTATTTTTGTACCATCAGGAGAAAAAGCAACAGTTAGAATAGGTCCTCGTGGCTCAACTGTGTAAGATAATATTTCTGTTCCAGTTTCTATATTCCACAATTTAATAGTATTATCAAAAGAACCAGAAATTATTTTATTATCAACAGGAGAAAAAGCGACTGATTTAACACCTAATGTATGACCTGTAAAAACTTGAATTTCTTTACCAGTAGCTATATCCCATAATCTTATAGTGTTATCTCCTGAACCAGAAATTATTTTTGTTCCATCAGGCGAGAAAGCTATTGAAAAAATAGGTTCAGTATGTCCTTCAAAAGTTTTAATTTTTTCACCATTACTTGCATTTCGTAATATAACTGAATTATTAATATCTCCAGTTATTATTTTTGTTCCATCTGGCGAGAAGGCAATTTCCTGCACTCTATTTTCTTCCTCTGAAAAATATTTAACTTCGGTACCATTAGCTAAATCCCATATTCCACTATAGTTTAAGTAGTTATCACCAAAACTTGTAAATATTTTCGAACCATCTGAAGACAATGCAATTGAAGTAAATCTATTAGTATTTCCTTTAAAAACTTTTATTAATTCACCAGTAGATATATTAATTATTTTTATTTCCTCATCTGTTCCAAAAATTATTTCTTTACTATCAGAAGAAAATGCTGCAGAATTTATGTTGCATCCAAAAAAAGTTTTAATTTTTTTCCCAGTAGCAACTTCCCATAATATTAAATTACAAGACGATGTACTCGAAATTATCTTTGTTGCATCAGGTGAAAATACTACAGAGTTAAATTTTTCATTATTATCTGAAAAGGTTCTAATTTCTTTGCAGTTTGCTATATCCCATAATTTTATTGTTTCATCATTTGAGCCTGAAATTATTTCTTTTCCATTTGGAGAAAAATCTACTGAATTGACTGTACTAGTGTGCCCTATAAACGTTTTAATTTTTTTTCCAGTAATAACATCCCACATTTTTATTGTATTATCAGCTGAACCAGAAATTATTTTTGTACCATCAGGGGAAAAAGCTACTGAGTAAACAGTTTTATTGTCATTAAAATTTTTTATTTCTTTACCTGTGATAACATCCCATAATTTTATTGTTTCATCACTTGAACCTGAAATTATTTTTGTTCCGTCAGGTGAAAAAGCTACAGAATAAACTTGACTTGTATGTCCTGAAAAAGTTTTTATTTCTTTACCTGAAATAACATCCCATAATTTTATTGTTTCATCACATGATCCTGAAATTATTTTTGTTCCATCAGGTGAAAAAGCTATTGATTTAATCCAGTCTGTATGCCCGGTAAAAGTTTTTATTTCTTTTCCTGATACTAAATCCCATAGCTTTATTGTTTTATCCATTGAACCTGAAATAATATATTTACCGTTTGGAGAAAAAGCAATTGAGTTAATTCTGCTACTGTGGAAAAAAGGCAAAATAAGTTTTGGTTTAGATTCTGTTATTGTAGCTCCATTTTCTATTAACAATTTTTCAATTTCGGTATATCCTTGGAATATAGCAATATTTAAAGCAGTATAACCTTCGTTATCTCCAATGTTTATATCTGCTCCTTGTTTTATAAGTAATTCAGCAAAATGTATTTTATCATCTAATAAAGCATTAAAAAGAACAGTTTCTCCTCTATTATTTTGAACATCAATAGCCTTTTTATACAGTAATAATTTTTTAAATATTTCATAATTGTTATCTACAACCGAAATATGTAAAATAGTTTGTCCTAATGAATTTTGTTTTATTATTAATTCTGGTTTTTTGTTTAATAATTTAAACATTTCATCGTAATTTTGTGTTGAATATAAAACAAAGATATTAGACATGTCACAATTTAGGTAAAAATTATAGACATTTTGCGAATTATTGTTTTTTGCTATTGTTTTAGCTGTATATCCATCTTTCGTTAATTTTGATATATCAGCATTATTATCATATAAAAATTTTGTTATTTTTAAATTATTTTGCAGAGCTGTAATATGTAGAGATGTATATCCAGGTAAATAAGAATCGAATAATGGGATAGTGGCATTCAAGTCTGCCCCATTTTCAAAAAGAAGTTTAGTTATTTCAAAATTATTATTGAGACAAGCAAAGTGTAAAGGTGTGCATAAAGGAAAGTTATGCGAGTCTTTACCTACATTTACATTTACATTTGCTCCATTTTCAATAAGTAGTTTTGTCATTTCAAAATTATTATAGGAACAGGCAAAGTGTAAAAGAAAAAAACCGTCTCTTTTAACATTTATATCTGCACTATTCTCAATAAAAAGTTTAGTCATTTCAAAATTATTATTTAAACAAGCATAATAAAA